>NZ_JBEZDL010000016.1:0-258015 GCF_040648295.1 Amycolatopsis sp. NPDC049159 | reverse complement strand
GCGAACCACCAATAGGGGTGCCTTGTTTTGCGCCGCCGGGGGACCGGTTGGGGGGTCGGGGTGGTGGTGTTTGCGGGGGTGGCCCACCCCCCCTGAACACTCACGAGGGTGAGCGGATCAGGGCGTGGTCCACTTCTGGTTCGCGCCGCCGCCGCAGGTCCAGATCTGCAGGCGGGTGCCGTTCGCACTCGAGTTGCCGGTGGCGTCGAGGCACTTGTTCGCGTTGGGGTTCACGATGTCCTTCGCCCCGGAGATCGCCCACTTCTGGGCGCCGGTGCCGTTGCAGTCGTAGAGCTGCACCGGTGTCCCGTCGGCGGTGCCCGCCGCGTTGACGTCCATGCACTTGCCGAGGGCGCGGATGGTGCCGTCGGTGCCGATCGTCCAGTTCTGCGCGGCGTTGCCGTTGCAGTCGGTGATCTGGATCGGTGTCCCGTTGGCGCTGTTCGCGCCGGCGACGTCGACGCACTTGCCGCCGATCCCGGTGATCCGGCCGGTGCGGCCGGTGGGCGGGGTGCCGCCGCCGGTGTCGGTGGTGACGTGCACGTAGTCGACGACCAGCTGCTGCGGGAACTGCGTGCTGCTGTTGGGATCGCCGGGCCAGTACCCGCCGACGGCGAGGTTCAGGATCAGGAAGAAGCTGTGGTCGTAGACCCAGCGGTTGCCGTTGAGGTCCGACGGCGTGCGCGTCTGGTAGAGGTTCCCGTCGACGTACCACTTGATCTGGTTGGGTGCCCAGTCGACGGCGTAGGTGTGGAAGTCGTCGGAGAAGTTCGGGCCGTTGTAGGCCGCGCCGATGCCGCCGGAGCCGGAGTAGCCGGGCCCGTGGATGGTGCCGTGCACGGTGTTCGGCTCGAACCCGACGTTCTCCATGACGTCGATTTCGCCGTCGGTGGGCCAGTTCCCGCCGCCGAGCATCCAGAACGCGGGCCACATGCCCTGTCCGCGCGGGAGTTTCATGCGCGTCTCGAAGTGGCCGTAGGCCTGGCTGAACTTGCCGGCGGTGTTCATCCGCGCGGAGGTGTACTCGCAGCGGCCGTACCAGCAGTTGTAGTTGCCGGGGTTTTCCTTCTTGGCCGTGATGACGAGGTGGCCCTGCCCGTCGAGCTGGGCGTTGCTGGTGCCGGAGGTGTAGTACTGCCGCTCGTGGTTGTTGACGTTGTCACCGGTCTCGAGCTGCCACTTCGACCCGTCGACGGCGGACCCGGCGGGCCCGTTGAAGTCATCGGTGAAGGTGGCCGCGGCTTCGGCGGCCGGCGCGGTCAGCACTTGCTGCCCGAGGACGAGCAGCGAACAGGCGGCGAAGAGCGCCGCCCATCTCTTGCGGAGTTTTGAGGTGGACATCGGTGTCGCCTCTCTCACCGTTGGGGGGACGGCGTTCCGCGCGCAGCACGGAACGCGGGGAGGGGGAGGTGCTGCGCATGCCGGGGCGGCGGCAGGCGCGGTTCAGCCCTCGAGCCGGGGCGGGGTGGCTCGGGGACGGGCTTTGTTGTGTCTGGCAACAAAGTATGCATGGTCCAGACAAGCCGGGCAACCGTCGGACCGTCATTTTTTTTCAACCCGAATTAAGGGTGGGTGAGTGGCGGTGAGCTGGCGCGTTGGCAGTCCCGGTGAGTGGGGCACGGGTGGTTCGGCTCGTGCTCGCGGGTGTTGTGGGTGGGTTGTGCGGATGGTTCGGCCGCTGGGGTGGCTCGGCCGTGCGGCGCTCGCTGGGGCCGGTTGTCCACAACTTGGCCGGGCTGTGGACAGCCGGGCACCGAGTGGCGGATTGGGCGGGTTTCGTCGGGGTGCGTCGATACGCTGGAGCGGGGCGGTCCCCCAGGGTGGGCGGGCCGCGCTGGTGGGCGCGACCGGCGGCCGTGAGCCAGGGTCGCAGCCGCGCCAGGCACCTCCCGACCGCACCGAGAGCACCGGTCCGAAGCGTCATGAACGACCCGTTCACCTCGCCCGACGTCATGAACGAGTCGTTCATGACGTCAACAGCCACGAACCTCCGAAGACCAAGGCCGAGACACGAGCGATGGAGAAGCCGCCCACGCTCCGCGGTTCGCTCGCCGTTGCGGTGGTGATGCTGCTCAGAGCTCGCTGCTGAGGATCACGCCGCGTCGGAGTCCGGGGCTCCCGAGGTGGTCGGCTTCGACAGGCGGGACGTCGCCCCCTGCTCCAGCAAATCCGCCACCGGCAACGTCGCCGCCCCCGTCGCGACCGCGTCCAACCCCAGCGATCCCAGCTGGATCGACGTCTGGCTGAACGGATGCCGCAGCGCGTGCTCGCCGGCCACCGCGCGGATCCGTGGCAGCAGCTGCTCGCCCAGCGCCAGCCCCGCCCAGCCCCCGATCACTATCCGCTCCGGGTTGAACAAGTTGATCAAGTTCGCGATCCCCGCGCCCAGGTACCCCGCTGTCTCGTCGAGGACCCTGGCCGCCGTCTTCGAGCGCGGTGCCGCCTCCAGCAACGCCGTGAACTGGGCCTGCTCGTCCTCGCCCGAAACGTCCTTGCCGCGCGCCCGCCGGTACCGGGCCAGCACCGCGCCCGCGCCGATGTACGCCTCCAGGCACCCCCGCGCGCCGCAGCGGCACTCCTGGCCGCCGTACGCGATCGTCGTGTGGCCCCACTCGCCCGCGCTGCTCGTCGAGCCGCGGTACGTCGTTCCGTCCGTCACCACCGCCGCGCCCACGCCCGAGCCGATCAGGGCGATCACCGCGTGGCGGGCGCCGCGGCCCGCGCCGAACCACATCTCCGCCTGGCCCTGCGTCTTCGCGCCGTTGTCCACGAACAGCGGCAGCCCGACCCCCGCGTCGCGCAGCAGGGACACCAGCGGCACCGCGTCCCAGCCGACCGTCGGGGCGTGCACCAGCACCCGGGCGCCCTGCTCGACCGTGCCCGGGACGCCGATGCCCACGCCCAGCACGGCCGACTCGTCGATGCCCGCCGTCGCGAACACCTCTCGCAGGCCGGACGTCACCTGCTCGACCGCCGTCGCCGCGTCCGGGGCCGTCGGGAGCGGGTGCTCGACCGTCGCCAGCCGGTTCATCGCCAGGTCGAACAGCTCCACCTTGACGCCGGTTTCGCCGATGTCGACGCCCGCCACGTGCCCGTACGCCGGGTCGACGCGCAGCAGCACGCGCGGGCGGCCGCCGTCGGACTCCACCTGGCCGGCCTCCGTGATGAGGCGTTCTTCGCCCAGTTCCGCGGTCACGTTGCTGACCGTGGCGGCGCTCAATCCGGTGAGCTGGCTGAGTTCGTGCCGCGACAGCGGGCCGTCGAAGTACAGTTTCGACAGCAGCAGGGAACGGTTGTGCCGCCGCAGATCACGGACGGTGGTGCGCTTGCTCGCCATGGACAACCCATCTGAACTCTTACCGGCTTCGACCAGGATGCCTGATCACCGTAAGTTGTGGCTATGTATTAAGTGGTGAACTAAGTCCCGAACTGATGGTCGCACGGTGAGTGTCTGGCACAATCCCCCAGGTGACCCAGGTGGTGCGCCAAACGACCAGAGACCTCCGACGGCACAACCGCGCGGCGCTGCTCTCCTCCCTCTACCTCCGCGGCCCGGTCAGCAGGCTGGAACTGGTAGCTGAATCGGGACTTTCGGCCGCCACCGTTACCAACGTCGTCTCCGAACTGATCGCCGACGGCGTCGTCGCCGAGGCCGGATCGGTCGAATCGGACGGCGGGCGGCCGCGGACGCTGCTGGCCGTGCGGCCCGACTTCGGCCACGTCGTGGGCGTCGACGTCGGCGAAACGCACGTCGAGGTCGGCCTCTTCGACTGCGCGCTCGGCACCCTCGGCACGGTGCGCCACCCGCTCGTCGGCACCCGGCTCGACCCGGACGAAGTGGCCGGCCTGGTGCGCACGGGCATCGCCGAAGTGCTCGAAGGCGGCCAGCCGGACGCGGTGTTCGGCGTCGGCATCGGCGTGCCCGGCGCGGTCCGCGACGGCGGGATCGTGCACGCGCCCACCCTCGGCTGGCGCGGCGTGGCCTTCGGCGACCTGATCCACCCGCACATCCAATCGCCCCTCCACCTGGACAACCGCGCCCGCACGCTCGGGCAGGCCGAGACCTGGCGCGGCGCCGGCCGGGGCGCCGAACGCGCCATCGTCGCCCTGCTCGGCGTCGGCGTCGGGGCCGCCGTCGCCACGGCCGGGCGGTCGCACCCCGGCATCACGACCAGCGAGTGGGGCCACACCGTCGTCAAGGCCGGCGGCGCGCCCTGCCGGTGCGGCTCGCACGGCTGCCTGGAGGCCTACGTCGGCACCGAGGCGGTCGTCCGGCACTACGCCGCCCGCGTCGGCAAGCAGCCGGTCATCGGGGACGAAAGCGACATCGAACTGGTCCGGATCGTGGCCGAGGCCGGCGAGCCCGGCCCCGCCGCCGACGTCCTCGCCGAAACCGGCGAATACCTGGGGATCGGCATCGCGAACCTGATCAACCTGCTCAGCCCGGACCGCGTGGTGCTCTCCGGCTCGGCGGGGGCGATCATGGGGCAGGCGATCCTCCCCGCCGTCCGCGACGCCGTCGGCCGGCACGCGCTCGACTACCTCGCCGGGCGCACCGAGGTCGTCCTCGGCCGGCTCGGACCGGAGGCCGTCGCGCTCGGCGCGGCGACGCTGCCGATCGCGCAGTTGCTCGCCAGCGGGGGCCGGACCGGCTGATTTCCTTGCGTCGCAAGGAGTAGTCCGACCCGCTGGTCCAGACCGCCAGTTCTTTCAGTACTTAAACTTAGGTACAAAACGTTACCGCCGTGTTATTGACGTGACCCGAGTCACCCGGGTTGACTTCTCGACGTCGTTCGGTCGCCGGCGGTCGGGGCTCGCTACCAGTCGACACAGGTAAGTCGTCGATAGCTAGGAGGACCGATGCGAGTCAAGCGCTCCATCGTCGCAGCGCTGGTAGCCGTCATGGCCGTGGGCGGCCTGACCGCGTGCGGGGGCAGCGGCAGCTCGAACGCCGCCCAGGGCAACCCGGACGCCGTGCTCAACGTCGGCAAGCCCGACGGCCCGCAGTCGGAGAACAACAACCCGTTCCTCGAGACGTCCGCGCTGTCCAACATGGGCTACCGCTGGATGATCTACGAGCCCCTCGTCATGCACAACCGCGTCAAACCGCAGGAGCCCGGCAAGCCCTGGCTGGCGACGAAGTGGGACTGGGCGGACAACTACAAGAAGCTCGTCCTGACCGTCCGTGACGGCGTGAAGTTCTCCGACGGCCAGCCGATGACCGGCGAAGACGTCGCCTACACGTTCCAGCTGCTGCGCGACAACAAGGCGCTGAACGTCGACGCCGTGCCGTACAAGGACATCGCCGCGGCCGGCAACCAGGTGACGCTGGGCTTCGAGACCTCCCAGTTCGTCAACCAGCTCAAGATCCTGCAGACCCTCGTCGTGCCCAAGCACGTCTGGCAGGGCATCAAGGACCCGGCGCTCGACACCGTGAAGAACCCGATCGGCACCGGGCCCTACACGCTCAAGTCGGCCACGCCGCAGACGATGATCGTCACCCGCCGCGACGGGTACTGGCAGGAAGCGCCGAAGGTCAAGGAGATCCGCTACACCTCCTACACCGACAACAACGCGCAGGTGAGCGCGCTGGTCAGCGGCGCGTCGGAGTGGAGCTTCGTCTTCATCCCGAACTACAAGGCCGTCTACACGAGCAAGGACCCGCAGCACTACAAGCTCTGGTTCCCCGCGCAGCTGGCCGTCCACGGCCTCTGGTTCAACACCGAGAAGGCGCCGTGGAACGACGCGAAGCTGCGCCAGGCGGTAAGCAAGGTGATCAACCGCGACGACATCTTCAACCAGGGTGAAGCCGGCTACTTCTACCCGAAGAACGACCAGGTCACCGGCATCCCCACGCCGGCGGGCGACCCGTTCATCGCGCCGCAGTACAAGGGCCAGACGGTCAAGGTCGACGTCCCGGGCGCCAAGGCGCTGCTGACCGGCGCGGGCTACAAGTACAACGGCGACAAGCTGGCCGACCCGAGCGGCAAGCCGGTCACCCTCAAGCTCACGGTCCCGTCGGGCTGGTCGGACTACATCACCGACCTGGAGATCATCAAGGACAACCTGTCCCAGCTCGGCATCGCCGCCACGGTCGAGAAGATGAACCAGGACGCGTGGATCAAGTCGGTCGACACCGGTGACTTCGAAGGCCTGATGCACTGGACCAACGACGGTGCGACGCCGTACGACCTGTACCGCGACGTGATGGACGGCAGCCGCTACAAGCCGACCGGCCAGGGCGGCATCAACGGCAACTACGGCCGCTTCAAGAACGACGAGGCGACGAACGCGCTCGCGACCTACGCCAACGCCGAGGACGACGCCGCCCGCACCGCCGCGATGGCGACGCTGCAGAAGATCATGATCGACCAGCAGCCGATGGTCCCGACCTCGGCGGCCAACTCCGGCGGCGAGTACAGCACGAAGAACTGGACGGGCTGGCCGGACGAGGCCAACCCGTACGCGCCGGCCCAGCCGACGCTGCGCAACGCGCTCGACATCGTCCTGCACCTGAAGCCGTCGGCCTGACCGATGGCGGATTCGGCAGTGACGACCGAACACGGGGACGGCCGCGGCGACGCGGCCGCCCCCGCCCCCTCCGACCCCGGCGCCGTCGGGTCGGAGGGGGACCTCCCCGTCGTCCTCGAAGCGACGGGTCTCACGAAGCACTTCCCGGTCCGCCGCAAGGGCCGCGCGGCGCTGGCCGGCCCGAAGCGGGCCATCCAGGCCGTCGACGACGTGACCTTGACGCTGCGCCGGGGCCGGGTCACCGCGCTGGTCGGCGAGTCCGGTTCGGGCAAGTCGACGGTCGCGCGCCTGCTCGCGGGGCTCTACCCGCGCACCGGTGGCGACATCCGGCTGCACGGTGAGGAAGTGAACGTCAAGCACGGCAAGGCGTTCCGCGCCTACGCCCGCCGGGTGCAGATGATCTTCCAGGACCCGTTCGCGTCGCTGAACCCCGTGCACACCGTGCGCTACCACCTGACGCGGGCGCTGAAGATCCACGGCCGGGCCGGCGACGACCTCGAGAAGTCGTTGCACGACCTGCTTTCCCGAGTGCAGATGACGCCGCCGGAGCGCTACATCGACAAGTTCCCGCACGAGCTGTCCGGTGGCCAGCGCCAGCGGGTGGCGATCGCGCGGGCGCTCGGCGCCGATCCCGAAGCGCTGCTGGCCGACGAGCCGGTGTCCATGTTGGACGTCTCCATCCGGCTCGGCGTGCTGAACCTGTTGCGGGACCTCAAGGAACGCCTGCACCTGGCGATCCTCTACATCACGCACGACATCGCGTCGGCGCGCTACTTCGCCGACGAGACGATGGTGATGTACGCGGGCCGGATGGTCGAGGGCGGCGACAGCGAGACCATCACGCAGAACCCGGCGCACCCCTACACCCGGCTGCTCATCGACTCCGCGCCCGATCCCGACCGGCTGGCCGGCGGGAACGCCGAGCTCGACCCGGGCGAGGTGCCCGCCGAGCGCGGGGCCGGTGAACCGCCGAGCCTGATCGACCCGCCGTCCGGCTGCCGGTTCCACCCGCGCTGCCCGGTGGCGATGGAGCGGTGCAAGACCGACCTGCCGCCGCGCTTCGACGTCGACGACGCACCCGGGCACTGGGCCGCGTGCTGGCTGTACGACGGGGCCGCCCGATGAGGTACCTGCTGCAACGGCTGCTCTTCTACGTCTTCACCGCGTGGGCCGCCGTCACCATCAACTTCTTCATCCCGCGGCTGATCCCGGGCGACCCGGTGCAGTCGCTGATCGCGAAGAACCAGGGCATGCTGAGCGCGGACGCGATCCAGTCGCTGTACGTCCTGTTCGGACTCGACAAGAACGAAAGCCTGATCTCCCAGTACTTCGACTACTGGGGCCAGCTCTTCCGGGGCGACCTCGGGATCTCGTTCACGTTCTTCCCCACCCCGGTGTCCGAACTGCTCGGCGACAGTCTGCCGTGGACGATCATCCTGGTCGGCATCACCACGATCGTCGGCTTCGCCATCGGTACCGGGCTCGGCGTGGTCGCCGGCTGGAAGCGCGGCTCGTGGGTCGACGGCCTGCTGCCGGTGACGACGTTCCTGTCGTCGATCCCGTACTTCTGGCTCGGCCTGATCGCGCTGACCCTGCTGGCCGGCCCGGGGAGCTTCTTCCCGTCGTCGGGCGGCTACGACCCGGGCACGATCCCGGGCTGGGACGGCACGTTCATCGGCAGCGCGATCCAGCACAGCCTGCTGCCCGCGCTGACCATCCTGATCAGCTCGATGGGCAGCTGGATCCTGGGCATGCGCAACATGATGGTCACCGTCGCTTCGGAGGACTACGTGACGGTCGCCCACGCCAAGGGCCTGCCCGAGCGCCGGGTGATGGTCGGCTACGCGGCGCGCAACGCGCTGCTGCCGAGCGTGTCCGGCTTCGCGCTGGCGCTGGGCTTCATCGTCGGCGGGACGCTGCTGGTGGAGATCGTCTTCTCCTACCCGGGCGTCGGGTTCCAGCTGTTCCAGGCGGTCGGCTCGCAGGACTACCCGCTGATGCAGGGCATCTTCCTGATCATCACGCTGTCCGTGCTGGTGGCGAACCTCTTCGCCGACGTCGCCTACCTCGCACTCGACCCGCGCACCCGGAAGGAGGGCTGACGTGGCCGTACCCGCGGCGGACGTCAAAGCCGCCCAAACCCTCCCCCTCGACGCGGTCGTGCGGCGGCGCCGGTTCCGGTTCCTGGCCGGGGGCAAGACCGGCACCGGCCTGGTCGTCATCGTCTTCTTCCTGGTGATCGCGGTCATCGGCGAGTGGATCGCGCCGTACGACCCGTCCGCGCGCAGCAGCGACCTGCTCGAGGGACCGTCCGGACGGCACTGGTTCGGCACGACCCACCTCGGCCAGGACATCTTCAGCCAGGTCGTGGTGGGCACGCGCAGCGTCATGCTGGTCGGGCTGGCCGCCGGGGTGGTGGCGACGATCCTCGCCGTCGTCGTCGGCGTGGCCTCCGGCTACCTCGGCGGCAACACCGGCGAGGGCCTTTCCGCACTGTCCAATGTGTTCCTGGTGATCCCGGCGCTGCCGCTGATCATCATCATCGGCAGCGCGGTGCCCACCGGCGGCGACATCCTGGTGGCGGTGATCATCGGGTTCACGTCGTGGGCGTGGGGAGCGCGTGTCCTCAGAGCGCAGACGCTTTCGTTGCGCGGCCGGGAATACGTCGAGGCGGCCCGGGCGACCGGCGAGTCGACGTGGCGGATCATCTTCTTCGAGATCCTGCCGAACCTGACTGCGGTGATCGCGTCCAGCTTCGTCGGCACGGTGATCTTCGCGGTGATGTCCGAGATCACGCTGGCGTTCGTCGGTGTCTCGGGACTGTCCAACTGGAACTGGGGCACGATCCTGTTCTGGGCGCAGAGCCAGCAGGCCCTCGCGCAGGGTGCGTGGTGGTGGTTCGTGCCGGCCGGGCTGGCGATCGCGATCCTCGGCACCGCGTTGTCCCTGCTCAACTTCGGCATCGACGAGTTCGTCAGCCCGCGCCTGCGCGGCAGCGGCAAGGCGCGCGTGCGCGGCGCCGACGGGCGGACGCACCGCATGCGGGTGGGCTTCACGCCCGTGCTCGGGCGAGAGGAAAAGCCATGATGGACCCGGTCCTGGAGATCAAGGGACTCGACGTCGACTACGGCGTCGGCGACGAGGCCGTGCGCGCGGTCCGGGACGTGCACCTGACGCTGCACCGCGGCGAAGTCCTCGGCCTGGCCGGGGAAAGCGGCAGCGGGAAGTCCACGTTGGCCTACGGGCTGACGCGGCTGCTCGCCCCGCCGGGTGTCATCCGCGGCGGCGAGGTGATCTACCACCCCGCCGACGGCGAGCCCTACGACGTGCTGAAGCTGACGGACAAGCAGCTGCGCGGCTTCCGGTGGGCGGAGACGTCCATCGTGTTCCAGGGCGCGATGAACTCGCTGAACCCGGTGCACAAGGTCGTCACGCAGCTGGTCGACGTCATCAAGGCGCACGAGCCGGGCACGTCCCGCCCGGGCCGGGTGGCGCGGGCGCGTGACCTGCTCCGGCTGGTCGGGATTTCGGCCGACCGCCTGGAGGCGTACCCGCACCAGCTCTCCGGCGGCATGCGGCAGCGCGTGATGATCGCGATGGCGCTCGCGCTCGAGCCAAGGGTCGTCATCATGGACGAGCCGACCACGGCGCTCGACGTCGTGATGCAGCGGCAGATCCTCGGCCAGCTGGTCGAACTGCGGGAACGGCTGGGCTTTTCGGTCCTGTTCATCACGCACGACCTTTCGCTGCTGGTGGAGTTCTCGGACCGGATCGCGATCATGTACGGCGGCCGGATCGTCGAGCAGGCGCCGGCCGCGGACCTCTACCGGGACGCGCTGCACCCCTACAGCCACGGCCTGCTGAACTCGTTCCCCGCGCTGCGCGGGCCGCGGCGCGAGCTGGCCGGGATCCCCGGCTCGCCGCCGGACACGCGGGGGATGCCGTCCGGCTGCGCGTTCCACCCGCGCTGCCCCAAGGCTTTCGAGCCGTGCCCCGACCGCGTGCCGCTGCTGGGCACCCCGGGCGACCCGGCGCGCGAAGTCGCGTGCTGGCTGCACCCCGCTGTCGCCCCCTGAACGCCGTCTGCCCTGTCCGGTACCACTGGAGGAGTGCTGCCTTGACCGAGACCACCGCCGCGACCGCCGACCAGCAGGCGCTGATCGACACCCTGCCGCCGGACTTCCGCTGGGGTGTCGCCACCGCCGCGTACCAGATCGAAGGCGCGGTCGCGGAAGACGGACGCACACCGTCCATCTGGGACACTTTCTGCCAGGTCCCGTGGGCGATCGACAACAACGACAACGGTGACGTGGCGTGCGACCACTACCACCGGATGCCGTCGGACATCGAGCTGGTGCGCGAACTGGGCGCGGACACGTACCGCTTTTCCGTGGCGTGGCCCCGGGTCCAGCCGCGCGGCCGCGGCGGCGTCAACGAGGCCGGCCTCGGCTTCTACGACCGGCTCGTCGACGAGACGCTGAGCCGCGGGATCACGCCGTGGCTGACGCTGTACCACTGGGACCTGCCGCAGGAGCTGGAGGACGCGGGCGGCTGGCCGGCGCGCGACACGGCGTACCGGTTCGCGGACTACGCGATGCTGGTGTTCGACCGGCTCTCCGACCGGGTCCGCCACTGGACGACGTTGAACGAGCCGTGGTGCTCGGCGATGCACGGGTACGTGCACGGCGTGATGGCGCCCGGGCGGCGTGACTACGCAGCCGGCCTGCACGCGGTGCACCACCTGCTGCTCGGCCACGGCCTGGCGACGCAGCGGATGCGCGAGGCGGCGCCGGCGGACACGCAGTTCGGCATCACGCTCAACATGTGCACGGCCGACCCGGCGACGGAGTCCGAGGAAGACGTCCGCGCGGCTCGCCAGGCGGACGGCCTCGGCGTCCGCGTCTACCTCGACCCGCTGGTTCACGGGCAGTACCCGGACGACGTCGTGGAGGATCTGGCGTCCCGCGGGGTGAAGCTCCCGATCCAGGACGGCGACCTGGCGATCATTTCGACCCCGCTGGACTTCCTGGGCGTGAACTACTACTTCGGCCAGCAGTTTTCGGGCGTGGACGAGGCCGGCCGCACGGTCGACGACGAGGGCGTCCCGGCCTCACGCACGGTCCCGTTCGGCGAGCCGACGACGGCGATGGGGTGGGAGATCCTGCCGGGCAAGTTCACCGAGCTGCTGACGCGCCTGGGTCGCGACTACCCGGGTCTGCCGATGTACATCACGGAGAACGGCTCGGCGTTCGACGACGACCCGGACTCGTCGGGCTTCGTCCGCGACGAGCAGCGGACGGCTTACCTGGCCTCACACATCGCGGCCGTGGCGGCGGCGCGTGAGGCGGGGGCGGACGTGCGCGGGTACTTCGCTTGGTCCCTTTTGGACAACTTCGAGTGGGCGTATGGGTACGCGAAGCGGTTCGGGCTGATCCGGGTGGACTACGAGACGCAGGAGCGCACGATCAAGCAGAGCGGCTACTTCTACCGCGACACCGTCCGGCGGGTGCGGGGCAGCTGAACGGCGGTGGGGTGAGCCCCACCACGGTTGTGGTGGCTCACCCCATGGTTCCCCCGCCGGTACGTCCCTACCTTCGGATCGGTAGTCGATCCTGGGGGTAGTCATGACCGTTCGCACGGAGATCAGGCCCGCGCCCGCGCCGGAGAGACCGAGCTGGTGGCGGCGGCCGTGGGTGGTGCCGCTCGCGCTGGTCGTCGCCGCGTTCCTCGCCTACTCGATACCGCCGTACCTCACGCTGGATCCCGCGCAGTCGCGGGTGCCCGCGCCCGCCGGGTTCGCGCAGCACTACTGGTTCCTCGTTGCCCACATCGCCTTCGGCAGCATCGCCATCGTCGGCGTCGTCCTGCAGGTCTGGCCGTGGCTGCGGCGGACGCACCCCGTCGTGCACCGGCGGGTCGGGCGCGTCTACGTCTTCGGTGGGGCGATCCCCTCCGCCGTCATGGCCGCGACCATCGGTGCGGTGAGCCCCTTCGGTCCCGTTGTCGCCGCGCTCGACGTCGTGGCTGCCGTGCTGTGGCTCGGATTCACCGTCGCCGGGTGGCGGGCGGTCCGGGAGCGCCGGTTCGCCGACCACCGGAAGTGGATGGTCCGCAGCTTCGCCATGTGCATGAACACGCTGATGACCCGGGCCCTGTCGCCGCTCGGGTTCCTGCTGGTCTTGCCGCGGGGCGGGGACAAGGAGACGCTGATCCTCAGCGCCGCCACGGTTTCGGCCGCGCTGAGCTTGCTGACCCTGTTGCTGCTCAGCCAGTGGTGGCTCGACCGGACGCCGAAGCGAGCCAGCGGGCGATGATCGTGCGCTGGATCTCCGACGCGCCTTCGTAGATGCGGGGTGCGCGGACCTCCCGGTAGAGGTGCTCCAGCAGGTGCCCGCGGCGCAAGGCGCGGGCACCGTGCAGCTGGACCGCCGAGTCGACGACGAACTGGGCCGCCTCGGTCGCGAACAGCTTCGCCATCGCCGCACGGCCGCCGAGGTTCTGCTCGCCCGCGTCGTAGGCGCCCGCCGCCGCGTAGACCAGCAGGCGGGCGGCTTCCGTGCGGGTCGCCATCTCCGCCAGTGCGTGCGCCACCGCCTGCTGCTTGATCAGCGGGCCGCCGAACGCTTCTCGTTCGCCGGTGTGGGAAACCGTGGCGTCCAGTGCCGCCTGGGCCATGCCGACGGCGAACGCGCCGACGCTCGGGCGGAACAGGTCCAGCGTCCGCATCGCGACGGCGAAGCCGCGGTTCTCCTCGCCCAGCAGTTCCTCACGCCGGACCTCGACGCCGTCGAACGTGACCGTGCCGATCGGGTGCGGGCTGACCAGGTCGAGGTGCTCGCCGCCCAAGCCCGGGCGATCCGCCGGGACGACGAACGCGCTCACCCCGCGCGATCCCGCGTCCGGGGTGGTGCGCGCGAACACCGTGTAGAAGTCCGCTTCCGGTGCGTTGGAAATCCACATCTTTTCGCCGGTCAGGCGCCAGCCGTCGCCGTCGGGTTCCGCTTTCAACGACAGTGCGGCCGCGTCCGAACCGGCGTCCGGCTCGGTCAGCGCGAACGCCGCCACCGCGTCGCCGGCCGCCACCGCGGGCAGCCACTTCGCCACCTGTTCGTCCTGCCCGGACTGCAGGACCGGGTAACTTCCCAGGCCCTGCAACGCCAGCGCGGTCTCGGCCTCGGTGCTCACCGTGGCCAGGTTCTCGCGCAGGATGCACAGGTCCGTCGCGGCGGCCTGCCTCGACGGCGCTCCCGAAGCGACGCCGGGGAAGAGCCGGGCGAGCAAGCCGAGCGCGCCCATGGCCTTGAGGAGCGGGCGGTTCACCGCACCCTCCACACCGGACTCGGCCAGCGGGCGCAGCTGGTCCTCGCCCAGTCGCCGGACTTCCGCGGCGAAAGCCTGTTGCTCGGCGGTCAAAGCGAAAGCGGTCATCGTGGTGCTCCCGGTCGCCAGCGGGCATGGGCGGTCCCCGTGGGGCCCGAACGGACGAGGTCGAGGCGTGGCTCCGGCCCGTCGCTGCGGCCGGTCTGGGGTTTGCGGCTGCCCGCGGCGAACGGCTTCGGCCACGCCAGCGGGTAGTCCTGTTCGGCCGCCGCGTGCAGCGTCCACTGTGGATCGTAGAGGTGCGTGCGGCCCAGCGCGCAGAGGTCCGCGCGGCCGGCCAGGATGAGCGAGTTCACGTCGTCGTACGACGAGATCGCGCCGACCGCGATCACCGCGATCCCGTATTCCTCGCCGATTTCGTTGCGGATCCGGTCCGCGTACGGCGTCTGGTAGCTGCGCCCGTACTGCGGGCGTTCCTCGCTGACGACCTGGCCGGTGGAGACGTCGATGCCCGCGGCGCCGTGGGAAGCGAACGCGCGCGCGATCTCGACGGCGTCGTCGGCGTCGATACCGCCCTCGCACCAGTCGGTCGCCGAGATCCGGACGGTCATCGGCCGCTCGGCGGGCCACGCGGCGCGGACGGCGTCGAAGACTTCGAGCGGGAAGCGCAGCCGGTTCTCCAGCGAGCCGCCGTAGGAATCGGTCCGCCGGTTGGTCAGCGGGGAGAGGAACGACGACAGCAGGTAACCGTGCGCGCAGTGCAGTTCGAGGACGTCGAACCCGGCGCGGGCGGCCGCTTGGGCGCACGCGACGAACTGGTCGCGGATCTCCACGAGGTCCGATGTGGACAGTTCACGCGGGACCTGGTTGCGTGAGGAGTACGGCACCGCCGAAGGCGCGCAGACTTCCCAGTTGCCCGTGGGCAGCGGTTCGTCGATGCCGTCCCACATGAGTTTCGTCGAGCCCTTGCGGCCGGAGTGTCCCAATTGGACACCGATGCGCGCGGGCGACTGCGTGTGCACGAAGTCCACCACCCGCTTCCAGGCGGCTTCCTGCTCGGGCGTGTACAGCCCGCCGCAGCCGGGGGTGATCCGGCCTTCGGGGGAGACGCAGACCATCTCGGTCATCACCAGCCCGGCACCGCCGAGCGCCTTGCTGCCCAGGTGCACCAGGTGGAAGTCGCCGGGCACGCCGTCTTCCGCCGAGTACATGTCCATCGGGGAAACGATGATCCGGTTCGGCAGTTCCAGCGAACCGAGCCGATAGGGCTGGAACATCGGCGGCCGCGACGTCGTCCCGAGCGACCGGGCGAACCAGTCGTCCAGCTCGGTGGCGAACTCCGGGTCGCGCAGGCGGAGGTTGTCGTAGGTGACGCGGCGGCTGCGCGTGAGGATGTTGAACGCGAACTGCGGCGGCTCCTGGTGCGCGTACTGCGCGATGTTCTCGAACCACTCGAGGCTGGCCTGCGCGGCGCGCTGGGTCGACGTGACGACCGGCCGCCGTTCCAGCTCGTAGGCCTTGAGCGCCTCGGCGACGCCGTCGTTTTCGTGCAGGCAGGCGGCGAGCGCGAGCGCGTCCTCCATCGCGAGCTTCGTGCCGGAGCCGATCGAGAAGTGCGCGGTGTGCGCCGCGTCGCCGAGGAGGACGACGTTCTCGTGCACCCACGTCTCGCAGCGGACGGTGCCGAACGAGACCCACTTCGAGTTGTTCGCCATGACCTGGTGGCCGTCGAGGACGTCGGCGCACAGCTCGCGGATCAGCGCGATGGACTTCTCGTCGCTCTCGCCCGGCTTCAGCGAAGCCGCCGCGACCGGCGCGAACGTCCGCTGCCAGACGTCTTCCTGGACCTCGAGGATGAACGTGCTGCCGTCGCGGCCGTACGGGTAGCCGTGGATCTGCATGATCCCGGCCGGCGTTTCGAGGACGTAGAACTTGAAGGCGTCGAACACCAGGTCCGTGCCCAGCCAGATGTAGCGGCACCGGCGGGTCTCGACGCTCGGCCGGAAGGTCTCGGCGAACCGGTTGCGGACCGCGGAGTTGAGGCCGTCGGCGGCGACGACCAGGTCGTACCCCGAGAGGTCGGCCGGCGCCTCTTCCCGGAAGTGCAGCCCGACGCCGAGCTCGCCGCAGCGGCTCTGCAGGATGCCGAGCAAGCGCTTGCGGCTCATCGCGGCGAAGCCGTGGCCGCCCGAGGTGGTGACGGTGCCGCGGTAGTGGACGTCGATGTCGTCCCAGCGCGCGAACTCGGCCTTCATGGCGTCGTGGACGGCTGCGTCGGCGTGCTCGATGCCGCCGAGCGTCTCGTCGGAGAACACGACGCCGAAGCCGAACGTGTCGTCCGGGGCGTTGCGCTCCCAGACCGTGATTTCGTGACCGGGACCGAGCTGTTTCGCCAGCGCGGCGAAGTACAGACCCGCCGGGCCGCCGCCGATGACCGCGATACGCACGCCGTCCAGGGTATGTCGTCACCTCTACGACCGTCAATAACGCGAAAGATGGCGTACGGTGGGCGCATGGAACGCATCAACCCGCCGGAGCTGGGGAAGCCGTCCGGGTTCTCGCACGCGGTGGTGGCCGAGGGCCGGGTCGTCTTCCTCGCCGGCCAGACCGCGCTCGACGCGTCGAACAAGATCGTCGGCGACGGCGTGGTCGAGCAGTTCGAGCGCGCGCTGGGCAACCTGCTGGCGTCGCTGCGCGCGGCCGGGGGTGCGCCGGAGGACCTGTGCAGCGTGACCATCTACATCGTCGACATGCCGGACTACCGTGCCCACGCGCGCGAGATCGGCCGGGTCTGGAAGCGGCTCGCGGGCACGGAGTACCCGGCGATGGCGGGCATCGGCGTCTCCCGGCTCTGGGACGAGGAAGCGCTGGTCGAGGTCCAGGGGTTCGCGGTGCTCAGCCGAGGTTGATCGACTTCGCGACGTAGGTGCGTGCCGGGGTTTCCAGCCGCCGGTGCAGCTCGAAGAACAGCTCGGCCGCGCGGATGCCCGACCAGCCGGGCGGCAGGAACTCCGCGGGCAGGCCGGGGTCGAGGTAGGGCATCCGCCGCCAGCCGGTCAGCACCCGGACGTAGTCGGCGAACGCCTCGCCGTCGGGCACCGGCTTGCGGCGCTCCCAGCGGCGCAGCGCCGGGCCGTGCTCGTCGAGGAACGTCGTGTACAGCTCGTCCAGCCGGTCGAGGTCCCACCAGTCGCGGACCTTCGCGGCGACGTCGCCGAACGCCAGGTGGTCGGCGCGGAACAGGTCGGCGTACCCGGCCAGGCCGAGCCGGGTCAGCGCCTCGGCGGCCACCCCGTGCAGGTGGGCCGGCGCGATCCAGACGCCCGACGCCGCCGTGCCGAAGCCCATCCGGGCCAGCTGGGTGCGCAGCAGGTGACGCTTGTGGCGCTCGGTCTCCGGCACCGAGAACACCGCGAGCAGCCAGCCGTCGGCCGGAGTGGCGCGGTCGCGGCGGAAGATCCGCTCGTCGCCCTCGCGCAGGATCTCGCGGGCTTCGTCGGACAGCTCGTAGCCCGCCGTCGCGTCCCGTCGGACCGCTTCGAGGATGCCGCGCCGCTTCAGCCGGGAGATCGACGAGCGCACGGCCGGCTCGTCGACGCCGACGGCGGCGAGCAGGTCGATCAGCGAGGCGACCGACAACCAGCCGCCTTCGGTGCGCGAATAGAGGCCGTACACCGTCACGATGAGCTGACGCGGCTGGGCCGATCGGCCGGAGCCGTCCAGTTCGGTTGCGTCGGGTACGGCCGTCATCGGGCCACAATACAACTCGGGTCCCGGCCGCTCCGCTACGATTTCGCCGCGATGCTGCCAGCCACCAAGGGGATCTTCGACCGGCTCACCCGCCGCGGGCGCCTGATGACCAAGCGGGCCTGCGACCGGCAGGGCCACGTCGTGCGCGCGGGACGGTTCCTCTTCCGCACCCCGACCGCGTGGGAGTACGCCGCCGCGGTCGCGTGCGGCAGCGATCCGGCCGCCCAGCGGTGGCTGGGCTGGCAGGCCGATTCGATCGTCGACCAGCCGGCGCGCGCCGACGCGCTGCGGGTCGTGCCCGGCACCGGCCCGGACTGGGCGTCGCCCGATCCGCAGTCGGTCGACCTGGTGATGATCGACGTCGAGGCCAACCGCTGCGTCGGCCTGGTGAGCGTGCACACCGGCGAGGACGGCGGCCCGGAAACCGGCGGCTACCTCGCCCCGGACTACCGCGGCCGCGGTCACGGCCGGGTGCTGTTCGCGGCCGGGCTGGTGCTGGCGCACGACCACCTGGGCCTGCCGCGGGTGCGGGCCGGCGCCGAGGTCGGCAACGTTGCCAGCGCGCGCTCGCTGCAGGCCGCCGGGCTCGCCCGGGTGGCCGGGCCGCCGACGTACCGGCTCCCGGACGGCCGCGTCACGGAGGCGTGGTGGTTCCAGCACGCCGTCCCGCGGCCCGTTCACTGCGGTGGGCCGCAGGCGGCGTGGTTCCCGGTGTCGCTGCTCTGACTTCGGCCGTGGACGAAGTTTTCCGCGGCTAACTTCGCCGTATGACTTCGCTTTCCGCTCCGGTGCCGCCCGTTCCCGCCGACGTCCCGCCGGGGAGCGTCGCGTGGCTGCGTGCTTCGGTGGCCCGGTTCAGCAATGGTCCCGACCACGTCCGGCAGCGCGCTGGCGGTGTCGTTGCTGGCGTCCGTGGGTGAGCTGCGGGACGAGGCTTTCGCGCGCACGCAAGGGATCGTGGCCGCGCTCGGGGAGTTCGACGTGATGGCCGAAGTCGCGCGGCCGGTGCCGGTCGGGGTGCTCGCTTCGGCGCTCGGCCTGCCGGACGTCTCGGCGGACGTGGCGCTGGTCGCGGCCGCGTACCACCCCCACGTGACGCCGGCTGCCGCCGCCGAAGCCGCGGTGGGACGGCTGATCGCCGCGTGCGGTCGGGCGGACGAACACGCGGCCGCCCGGATCGGCCTGCTCGTCCAGGCCTGCGACGCCACCGCCGGGCTGATCGGCAACGAGCTTTCCGCGTCGCTGTCCGGAAAACCGGTCGGGCAGCCGGTGTTGTCCACGCGTCGCCGGGTCGACGGCGACGACGTCTCGGTGTCGCTGGCGGGGACGCCGTTCGGCGCCGGACCCCGCGCCTGCCCGGGTGCGCGGCACGCGACCGCCCTCGCGACCGGCGTTCTCCAGGCGCTGCAGGGGTTTCGCCTGACAGAAGTGAAGACGTCGTGGGTGTCGGCGCCGAATCTCCGGATGCCCGCGCGGCTGTGGGTGACCCGCGGCCGGGCAGCCGGTGGGCTCTGCTAAGACTTACCGCGTTCATTTCCTTGGGGGAAAGGCGCGAAATTGCTGTACATGGACGGACTGCTGGGCATCGTCACGCTCGGGCTGTGGATCTTCTGCCTGGTCGACGTGATCACGACCGACGAGTCGTCCTGCCGCAACTTGCCGAAGGGGCTTTGGCTGCTGCTCGTGCTGGTGGTGCCGCTGGTCGGGTCGATCATCTGGCTGGTCGCGGGCCGGCCGCAGCAGGTGGCGCGGGTGCGCGGGCCGTACGAGCGCAACGCGCCGGCGTACCCGGAGTACGACCGTCCCGGGCGGTTCGCGGCGACGAGCGCGGACGACGACGAGTTCCTGCGCAAGTGCCGGGAACGCGCGGAGGCGCAGCGGAAGCTGGCCCGCGAAAAGCGTGGCGAAGACTGAAGTCCGTTAGCAGGCGGGGCCTTCGCACGTGCCGCGTTCGTAGGCCTCGAGGGTCGCGATCACCAGCTGCCGCTCGGCCGGGCTCAACGGCGTCAGCGCGTCGCTCCACGCCTTCGCGCCGCGGGCCAGCCACGCGTCGACGGCCGGGCGCTTGTCCGGGGTGATGCTGACGATCGTGCGGCGGCGGTCGGCCGGGTCCTCGTCGCGGTTCAGCACGCCCTGGCGGCTGAGGTCGCCGACCATCAGGCTCGCCGTCGTCGGGGCGACCTGGAGGCGGGTGGCCAGCTCGGTGACCGTCATGGGGCCGTCGAAGAGCAGGTACGACAGCAGCGAGAGGTGCCGCGGCGCAAGCGCGCAGCCGTCGAGCTCCGCGGGCACCGGCGTCCGCTTGGCGCGGCCGACCAGGCGCGGCATGAGCAGCAGGAGCTGCCGGACGCCGTCCTCGACACTCGGGCCGGGCTGCGTTGACACCGCTCACCTCCGGTCGGTAGTTTTGTTTGCAAAGCAAACGCTTCGGCTCGTTCCGAGCGTACCTCGCGGATCGAGCCTACCGGCCAGAACAGGGGATCCCCATGACCGCACCAGCCGACATGAACGACTTCAACAAGCAGGTCGTCGAGGAGTTCCGGGCCAACGGAGGCAAGGTCGGCAACTACTTCGAGGGCAAGAACGTGCTGCTCCTCACGACAACCGGCGCCAAGAGCGGCGAGCCCCGTCTCTCGCCGCTGGTGTACACGACCGACGGTGACCGTTACGTGGTCGCCGCGTCGATGGGCGGGGCCCCGAAGAACCCGGCTTGGTACCACAACCTGGTGGCGAACCCGAAGGTCACGCTGGAGGTCGGCACGGAGAAGTTCGAGGCGACGGCCACGGTGATCGCCGACCGCGCGGAGCGGGACCGCCTGTACGCGGGCATGGTCGCGCACGCGGAGGGCTTCGCGGAGTACGAGACGAAGACCGACCGGGTGATCCCGATCGTGGTCTTGGAGCGCTGAGAGACCGAGGTCGCGGGCTCGGCGGGTTGCCGAGCCGCTTCCCACTCGACCGGCGCGGGGGTGTCGGGCGAGCGCGGGTGCGGGCCGGTGGTTCAGGGGAACTTCCGGGCCGCGGGGGTGGCCGGCGGCTCAGGGCGCCGAGGTCGTGGGCGGCTCGGCAGGTTGCCGGGCGCCTTCCGCTCGGCTGGCCGGGGGTGGGGCGGATTGGCCGAGCGACCGGGGCGCGCAGGGGAGCGGGCTGGTGCCGCGGGGGAACTTGCGGGCCGTGGCGGGAGTGGCCGGCGGCTCAGGGCGCCGAGGTCGTGGGCGGCTCGGCAGGTTGCCGGGCGCCTTCCGCTCGGCTGGCCGGGGGTGGGGCGGATTGGCCGAGCGACCGGGGCGCGCAGGGGAGCGGGCTGGTGCCGCGGGGGAACTTGCGGGCCGTGGCGGGAGTGGCCGGCGGCTCAGGACGCCGAGGTCGCGGGCGCGGGCCGGGGCTCGGACTCGACGCGCGGCTCGGCGGGCTGTCGAGCCGCCTCCCGCTCCGCGCGCCGCTCTTCCTTCCTCGCGATCAGCCGCTTGCCCACGTCGATCAGCGGCTTCTCGACCCAGCGGTGGATGAGGTCCGCGATCGCCAGCCCGACCAGGAACACCACCACCGCGCTCGTCGTGTGGTTGCGCGCCAGGCCCGGGACCGCCTGGATGACCGCGAAGTGCACCGGTCCCTGCAGCAGGTACAGCGAGTACGACCGCTCGCCCACGAAGCGCAGCGGGGCCGTGCCCATCAGCCAGCGGGTCGGGCCCGGGCTGACCAGGACGATCAGCAGCAGCATCGCCGCGAACGCGTACGCCACCAGGAGCCACAGGTTCTGGCCCGAGCTGTTCCACAGCGTGTCCAGGTTCGTGTGGAAAACCACGAACCCGATGACGATCGGGATCGCCGCCAGCGGGTGGGTCAGCGGCTTCAGCAGCGCGTAACCGCGGCGGTAGTGCAGCAGGATCGCCAGCAGGCAGCCGGCCGCCAGGATGAAGTAGTGCACCGTCGAGCGGTAGATCGGGACGTTCGCGCCGTGCAGGAGCCAGCCGCCCGTGGTCAGGGGGACCAGGGCCAGCAGGATCACCATCGCCGCGCCGACCAGCAGGAACTTGCGCTTCGCCGCGCCGATCCCGAGGAACACCAGCAGGAACGGCCAGACCAGGTAGAACTTCTCCTCGATCCCCAGCGTCCACGAGCCGCTGAAGAAGTTGTCCGTGCCGTTGGTGAACGACGGCAGGAACTCGTTGAGGAACGTCAGGTAGAACCGCAGCGCGTTCGGGAAGTCGCGGGCGTGGAATTCGCCGCGCAGCGCCACGAACGCCACGATCCCGCCGAGGATCACCAGGTACGGCGGCAGGATCCGGAACACGCGCCGGATGTAGAAGTTCGACAGCGAGATCCGGCCGGTGCGGTCCTGCTCGCGCAGCAGCAGCGTCGTGATGAGGAAGCCGGACAGCACGAAGAACAGGTAGACGCCGACCCAGCCCGACAGCCACGTCCAGTTCTGGCCGCCGAAGTGGAAGAAGATCACCATCGTCGCGGCGATCGCGCGGAGGCCGTCCAGACCGGGGAACCGCCGCGTGCCGAGGTAGTCCTCGTGGCTCATCGTGCGCAAGTCGGTTCCCCCGTCGGTGTGATCGTCCGGGCGAGTATAGGACGACCGCTTACTCCGCCTTTGCCTCCGGTCCGGCCTTCCGGAGGGTGCTCCGAACGTCGTAACGGCGCTTGAGCTCCCCGAGTCGGCGCAGGTCCGCGGCCGGGTGGACGCCCTCGATCGTGGCGTGCTCGCCGTACACGAAGGGCAGCAGCCGCCCGGTGGTCCACGGCGCCAGCGCGTCGAACAGCTTCGCGTGCGTGCTCCGGACGGCCGCGACCCCGCCGTCGCCGACCACCGACAGCGCCCGGACGACGAACTCCGCCGAGCTGTCCCAGCCCACGCCCGCGATCCCGGCCGGCCGGGAAAGCGCGCCGCCCAGCCGGTCGATGATGAGCACCGGCGGCGTGGCCGCACCCGGGCCCGCGTGCTCGACGACGGCGTCGAGCATGGCGTCGTTCAGCTGCGAGACGGTCGCGTTGGTGCCGTGGTAGCCGTGCGGCTGCCGCGGCTCGGCCGCGATCGACCCGGACTCGGTGAACGGCATGACCTTGAGCGTGTCCATCAGGACCGGCGCCGCGGCCCGCAGCGGCGCGACCAGCTCGTCGCCGTCCTCGCCCAAGTAGGCGATGCGAACCTGCGCGATGTGCCGGCCGCGCAGCGGTTCCGGCAGCACCGGGAGGTCGGGGTACTCGACCATGGCCAGCGACGTCGTCAGCGCGTCCGGCGCGGCCGCCGACCACGTGCGCCAGGCCCGCAGCACCGCCGGCACGTCGTCGGGACCGAAGTAGAGGCTGCCGCCGTAGAGCCGGTCCACCGGGAAGAGGTCGAACTCCATCGCCGTGACGACGCCGAAGCTGTCGCGGCCGCCGCGCAATGCCCAGAACAGGTCCGAGCCGGGCTCGACGCGCTGGAGCTCGCCGTCCGCGGTGACGACGTCGAGGGCGCGGACGTGGTCGGCGGCGCGGCCGTACCGGCGGGCCATCAGCCCGAAGCCGCCCGCGAGCGTGTAGCCGACGACGCCGACGTCCGGCGACGAGCCGCTGAGCGGCGCCAGGCCGTGGGCTCCGGCCGCTTCGATGACCTCGCCCCAGCGCACGCCCGCTGCCACCCGGGCCGTCCGGGCCGAAGCGTCGATTTCCACGCCGGTCAGCCGGCGGGTGCTGATCAGGAGGCCGTCGGTGCCCGCGGTGAGGCCGTGCCCGGTGGCCTGGACCGCGATCCGCAGGTCGTGCTCGGCGGCGTAGCGCACGGCGTCGACGACGTCCTGGGCGCTCTCGGCGGTCACGACGACCGCGGGTGCACTGGGCACCGCCGTCTGGAACCCGGCGACTTCTTCGGCGTAACCGTCCTGACCTGGGCGGAGGGTGTTCATCTCGGCTCCTTTCGTTCGCTGCTTCCAGCTTCGGGCCGAACCGATCAGAAGTCCAAGATCTGGTTTGTCTGCCAGTTAGAATCAGTGCTTATGGAACTGCACCAGCTCGCCTACTTCGTCGCGGTCGCCGAAGAAGGCAACTTCACGCGCGCGGCCGAGCGGCTGCACGTCGCCCAGCCCGGCGTGAGCGCGCAGGTCCGGCGGCTGGAGCGGGAGCTGGGGCAGGAACTGCTGGACCGCTCCGGCCGGACCGTCCGGCTCACCGACGTCGGCGCCGCGGCCCTCCCGCACGCCCGGGCCGCGCTCGCGGCGGTGCAGGGCGTGCGCGAAGCCGTCGACGAGCTGGCCGGGCTGGTCCGCGGCCAGGTCGCGATCGGCGCCGTGACCTCGGCGGGCCCGGTCCGGCTGCCGGACCTGCTGGCCGGCTTCCACGAGCGCTACCCGGCCGTCGAGATCACGCTGTCGGAGGCCAACTCCGACACGATGCTCGCGGCGCTGCGCGAAGGCCGCCTGGACCTCGCCGTCGTCGGCCTCTCGACGGACCCGCCGCCGGGCATCGCGACGCAGGTCCTGCTGGACGAGCCGTTCCTGGCCGTCACCGCGCCGGACGGGCCGCTCGACCGGGCCGAGGTCGACATCCGGGACCTCGACGGCCTGCCGCTGATGGCGCTGCCGAAGGGGACGGGCCTGCGCACCGCGCTGGACGCCGCCTTCGCGCGAGAGGGACTGACGCCGCGGATCGCGTTCGAGGCGGCCGACCCGAACGTCCTGGTGCAGCTCGCGGTGCGCGGCCTCGGCGTCGCGATCGTGCCGGAGTCCCTCGGCCGCTACCACCGGACCGAGCTGCGGATCGTCGGGATCGCGGGACCCGGCCTGCGCGGTGTGCTCGCGCTGGCGTGGCGGACGGAGGGCCCGCTCAGCCCGGCGGCGCGCGCCCTGATCGCGTTCGCCCGGGCCGCCTACCGCTCTTGACATACCGTCAACAGGCGCGGTTCCCTGGGAGGCGACCCAGGAGGCGAGCCCGTGGCCGAGACCGCCCTCCACGACGCCGTCATCGGCGCCGGGCTGCTGGCCGGCAGCGCGAACGTGATCATGCAGCTCGCCCGCGCGCCCGTCGGGTACGGCGTGCTGGAGAGCCGGGTCGAGAGCGGCAACCTCTTCCGCCACCCGGTGAAGCGGACCCGGACGACGCTCACCTACCTCGCCGTCGCGACGATGGGGACCGACGCCGAGCGCGCGGCCTACCGCCGCGGCGTCAACGGGGCGCACGCGCAGGTCCACTCGACCGACGGGAGCCCGGTCGCCTACAACGCCTTCGACACCGGCCTCCAGCTGTGGGTCGCGGCCTGCCTGTACAAGGGCTTCGAAGACATCTACCTCGCGTTCGTCGGCGGCGAGCCCGGGCACTTCTACCGCGAAGCCGCTTCGCTCGGCACGACGCTGCAGGTGCGTGCGGAGATGTGGCCCGCCGACCGCGAGGCCTTCGAGGCGTACTGGGCGGCCGAGCTGACCGAAGTCGGCATCGACGACACCGTCCGCCGCTACCTCACCGCCATCGTCGACCTGCGGTTCGTGCACCCGGTGCTGGCCGCGCCCGGCCGCCGGTTCCACCGGTTCGTCACCACCGGGTTCCTCCCGCAGCGGTTCCGCGACGAGATGCGGCTGCCGTGGACCGACGCCGACCAGCGGCGGTTCGACGCGCTGCTCGGCGCGATCGGCCGGGTCGTGCGGGTGCTGCCCACGGCGGTGCGGCGGTTCCCGTACAACCTCTGCCTGTGGGACCTGCGCCGCCGGCTGCGCACCGGGCGTCCGCTGGTCTGAGCCGCCCCGGCTACAGTGTCGGGTCGGCAAAGCCACCCGAGGGGAACCCATGACGGCGATCGAGGCTGACGCCCGGCCCGAAGAAACCGCACCCGCCCGGACCACCCGCCGCGCGCCGCTGATCGTGGTCTCGCTGGTCCTGCTCGCCGCGTTCCTCGTCGGCGCGTGGGCGGCCTGGTTCTTCACCATCGACGACGCCTTCATCAGCTTCCGCTACTCGGCGAACCTCGCCGACGGGCACGGGCCGGTGTGGAACGTCGACGGCCCGCGCGTCGAGGGCTTCACGAACTTCGCGTGGGTGGTCTGGTCGGGGCTCGGCGCGTGGCTGGGGCTCGCGCTGCCGCTGTTCACCAAGGTGACGTCGCTGCTGCTCGGCCTGGGCACGCTGTACCTGCTGATCCGCGAAGGCCACCGCCGCGCGGGCCTCACCGGCGTGCTGGTCGGCGCGGGCGCGTACGTCGTGTTCCTGCCGACCTACTTCCACCTCACGGCCGGCCTCGAGACGGCCGCGTTCGCCGCCGTGCTGCTGCGGATCGTCGTGCTCGGCCTGCGCGTGCCGGCGAACGAGCGGGTCCGGACGTGGGAGCCGCCGGTGCTGCTGCTCCTGCTCGGCATGCTGCGGCCCGAGGGCGTGCTGGCCGCGCTGCCGGTCGTCGCGCTGTGGTTCTGGCGCGAACGCGGCCGCGCGTCGGCGCGCTGGTGGACGCTCGCGGCGGCTGTCGTCGGCGCGGGCTACTTCGTCTGGCGCTGGCGGTTCTACGGCCAGCTGCTGCCGAACACCTTCTACGTCAAGTTCGGCCACCTCGACTCCGGCTGGCTGTGGACCAAGCACACGACGGTGCTGCTGCTCCCGCTCCTGCTGCTGACGCTGTCGCTGCTGCTCCGTGCGGCGACGCGGGCGATGGGCGTGCTGCTGGTGGTCACTGTGGCCGTCACCTACGTGACGTACGCGGTGTCCGGCCCGACGATGGACTACCTCGACCGCTTCGCCGACCACGCGATCCCCGTCCTCTGCCTGGGCGCCGGGATCGCCGCCGGGACGCTGAAACCGCGTCTGGTGGGCGCGCTGCTCGGGCTGGTCGCGGTCGGCTGGTCGGCCGTCGGCGGCGCGAGCGCGCCCGACCTCGGCGTGATCGCGAACTACGGCCCGGACCTGCAGCGCGCGCACATCGCGATCGGCAAGGGCCTGGCCGAGGCCGACGTCCCGCCGGCCGCCCGCAGCCTCGCCGTCACCGACGCGGGCGCGATCCCGTACTACAGCGGCTGGAACTCGATCGACTACATCGGGCTCAACGACGCGGCGATCGCCCGCGGCGCCGACCCGACCGAGGTCGTCATGAAGGCGCGGCCGACGGTCATCGTCGTGACGGCGAACGGCCCGGACCCGTCGGGCACGCGCTACGGCTTCGACTTCGCGAAGGCGACCGCGGGCTACGAGAAGGTGTCCACGGTCGAGATGCGCGCCGGGTACTGGCAGAACGTCTACGCGCTCCCGCAGTACGCGGCGACGATCGGGCAGCACGTCCAGGCGCGCGCCGACGCGGCCCGCCAGGCCAACGACCACGACCGCGCCGAGGACACCGTCGACCGCTGGCTCGACCGGCTCCGTTCGCAGCTGCCGTTCTGAGGTTGACCGCTTCGCGCCCGAGGCGCGAGGGTGGGCCGATGAGCGGCGAAGAGGTTCGGCACGGGGTCAAGCTGAGCAGTCTCGACCAGGAGGTCTTCCCCGACGCGGGGGTGACCAAGCGGGAGCTGCTCGACTACCTCGAAGCCGCGTCCGAGCGGATGCTGCCGGAGCTGCGCGACCGGCTGCTGACCGTGCTGCGGGTGCTGCGCGGGCAGGGCCCGTTCATGCAGAAGAACCTGCCGAAGTACACGCCGGACTGGGTCGAGCGGGTGTCGGTGTGGGCCGAGACGTCCAAGCGGGACGTCTCGTACGCGCTCTGCAACGACCTCCGCACGCTGATCTGGTTCGGCAACCAGCGGGCGATCGAGTACCACACGTCGCTCTACCGCGGCGGCCCCGAGCACGGCCCGACGCACCTGATCCTCGACCTCGACCCGCCCGAGGACGGCCCGTTTTCGCTGGCCGTGGGCGCCGCGAAGCTGGTCCGGGAAGCGTTGCGCAACGACGGTCTCGACGGCGCGGTGAAGACCAGCGGCGCCAAGGGCGCGCACGTCTTCGTGCCGCTCGCACCGGGCCAGTCGACCGAGGACATCGCCGCGGCCACACGCGCGGTCGCGGCCCGTGCCGAGCGGATCGACCCGGCGCTCGGCACGACGGAGTTCGTGCGGGAACGCCGTGAAGGCAAGGTGTTCCTGGATTCGACGCGGGCCGGCGGGGCGACGGTCATTTCGGTGTACAGCCCCCGCCACCGCCCGGGGGTGCCGGTGTCGTTCCCGGTGGCCTGGGCCGACCTCGACGGCGTCAAGCCCGCCGACTTCACCGTGCACACCGCGCCGGCGCTCCTCGACGGCGGTGACCCGTGGACCGCGGAGATGCCCGAGCCGTTCGTGCTGCCGGAAGACCTGGTGGCGGAGGGGCACACGATCCCGATCGCCCGGGTGGTGGCGATGCACGAGGGCAAGCGCCGGGCCCGGGCCGCCCGCGAGTCGGGCTAAGCCGCCTGGTTGCCGCGCCAGACCTGGCTGTGGAAGGGGCGCGGCAGCTGCACGATCCGGCTCGGCTCGGCCACCCGGTGGCGGGCCAGCCACACGACGTCCCGGCCGAACGACCACGTCAGCGACCCCAGCGCCGCGGCCACCAGCACCAGCGACACCGCCACCGGTAGCAGCCCGGACACCGCGACCACCAGCACCACGCCCTGCACCGCGGCCACGGTCTTGCGCGCCATGCTCGGGTACAGCGGCGCGGTCAGCCACGGCATCGACCACGAAGCCGCGACGAACACGTACCGCATCAGGCCGATCGCCAGCACCCACAGCCCCAGCGTCCGGGACACCTGGATGCACAGCAGCAGGATCAGGAACGCGTCGACCTCCATGTCGAACCGCGCGCCGAACTCCGACGTCGTGCCGGTGCGGCGGGCCACCTGGCCGTCGAGGCCGTCCAGCAGCAGGGCCATGCCGGCCAGCCCGACCAGCCACGCGACGGACAGGCCGCCGTCCGCGATCAGTTCCGCGGCGCACCCGACGAGCGTCGCGCGGGCGAACGTGATCCAGTCCGCCGGGCCGAACGCGGCGCGGCCGGCGCGGCGCAGGCCCCATTCCGTGAGCAGCACCAAGGCGATCCCGAACACGAGCCCGGTGGCCCAGGCGAGGGGGGACAGGCCCGCGACGACCCCCGCGGCGAGCACCCACGCCGGAACCACCGCGCGCAGGAGAAGGTCCTGTTTGATCATCGTCGACTCCGCGAATCGCTCATAGGGTGGCGACACCAGCCTCCGGTCGCCCGCTGAGGAGAAACACGTGGAACAGGCTTTCTGGGTTCAAAAGCCCGGTGTCGGGGAGTTGCGGGAGGAGCGGCTGCCCGAGCCGGGACCGGACGACGTGCTCGTCCGCACGCTGTGCTCCGGCGTCAGCCGCGGCACCGAAACGCTCGTCTTCCGCGGCGGCGTCCCGGCGAGCCAGCACGACGTCATGCGCGCGCCCTTCCAGGACGGCGACTTCCCCGGCCCGGTCAAGTACGGCTACCTCAACGTCGGCGTCGTCGAACGCGGGCCGGCCGAGCTGACCGGCCGGACCGTCTTCTGCCTCTACCCGCACCAGACCGCGTACGTCGTCCCGGCGAGCGCGGTGACGCCGGTGCCGGACGGCGTCCCGCCCGGCCGCGCGATCCTGGCCGGCACCGTCGAGACCGCAATGAACGCCGTCTGGGACGCGCGGCCGCGGCTCGGGGACCGGATCGCCGTCATCGGCGCCGGGATGGTCGGCGCCAGCGTCGCGAAGCTGCTCAGCGGCTTCCCGGCCACGCGCGTGCAGCTCGTCGACGTCGACCCCTCGCGCGCCGACATCGCCGAAGCACTCGGAGTCGACTTCTCGACCCCGGAACGCGCCCACGGTGACTGCGACCTCGTCGTGCACGCGAGCGCGAGCGAGGCCGGGCTCACCCGCGCGCTGGAGCTGCTCGCGCCGGAAGGCGAGGTCGTCGAGATGTCCTGGTACGGCGACCGCCGGGTCGCCGTACCGCTCGGGGAGCACTTCCATTCGCGGCGCCTGGTCATCCGCAGCAGCCAGGTCGGGACGGTCGGCCGCCCGGACCGCAGCTACGCCCAGCGGCTGGCCGTCGCGCTCGAGCTGCTGGCCGATCCGGCGTTCGAAGCACTGGTCAGCGGCGAGTGCGCGTTTGAAGATCTGCCGTCCGTGCTACCCCGGCTGGCCGGGAATGAACTTTCCGCGCTTTGCCTCCGTGTCATGTATCAGCCGCAGTGACCACGTCCACCCGAACGCATCGGAGGTCTTGGTGTTCAGCATCACCGTCCGTGACCACATGATGGTCGCCCACAGCTTCCGCGGAGAAGTCTTCGGACCCGCGCAACGCCTGCACGGCGCGACCTTCGTGGTGGACGCGACCTTCCGCCGCGCCGAACTCGACGAGGACAACATCGTCGTCGACATCGGCAAGGCCACGGAAGAGCTCAAGGCGGTGCTGAGCGACTTGAACTACCGCAACCTCGACGACGAGCCGGAGTTCAAGGGCGTCAACACCTCGACCGAGTTCCTCGCGAAGGTCGTGGCCGACCGCCTCGCCGACGCCGTCCACGCCGGCCGCCTCGGCGAAGGCGCGCGAGGACTCGAAGGCATCGCCGTCTCGCTGAAGGAGTCGCACGTCGCCTGGGCGAGTTACGAGCGTGCGCTGTGACCGCGCTGTACGTGGTCCTGCCCGGGGACGTCGACGACGCGTCCGTTCCCAGCGGGGGCAACACCTACGACCGCCGGATGTGCGACCGGCTCACCGCCGCCGGGCTCGACGTGCACGAGATCGCCGTGGCCGGTTCCTGGCCGCGGCCGGACACCGAGGCCCGCGCGGTCCTCGGCCACCTCCTCGCCGCGCTGCCCACCGGGTCGGCCGTGCTGCTCGACGGCCTGGTCGCGTGCGGCGTGCCCGAGGTCGTCGTCCCGCAGGCCCGGCGCCTGTCGCTCTCGGTGCTGGTGCACCTGCCGCTGGCCGACGAGACGGGCCTGCCGCCCGCGCTCGCCGCCGAGCTCGACGCGCTGGAGCGCGAGACGCTGCGGGCCGCGAGCTCGGTCGTCGCGACCAGCGAGTGGGCCGCGCGCCGGCTGATCGGCCACCACGGCCTGGCCCCGCACCGCGTGCACGCCGTGCCACCGGGGGTCGACCCGGCGCCGCCCGCCGTCGGCACCGACGGCGTGTCCCGGCTGGTCTGCGTCGCGAACGTGACCCCGCGCAAGGGGCAGGGCGTGCTCGCCCAGGCCCTCGAAACCGTCGCCGACCTGCGCTGGACCTGCGAATGCGTCGGCGGCATCCGGCGCGAGACGAAGTACGTCGAGCGGCTGCGCGAGCACCGGCTCGGCGCCCGCTTCACCCTCACCGGCCCCCGGACCGGCGCGGCGCTGGACGCGACCTACCACTCCGCCGACCTGCTCGTCCTGCCCTCGCGCGCCGAGACGTACGGCATGGTCGTCACCGAAGCCCTCGCGCGCGGCGTGCCGGTGCTGACCACGGCCGTCGACGCGCTGCCCGACACCCTCGGCGTCGCCCCCGACGGCTCGGTGCCCGGGATGCTCGTCCCCGGCGACGACGTCGCGGCGCTCGGCGCGGCCCTGCGCCGCTGGCTCACCGAACCCGAGCTGCGGACGCGGCTGCGGGCCGCGGCGAAGCTGCGCCGCGAGACCCTCACCGGCTGGGACGACACCGCCCGCCGGATCGCCGACATCGTCCAGCGGCAGGAGGCGGCGGCATGACCGCGTTCGCGCCGGACTGGCTCTACCTGCGGGAACCCGCCGACGCCGCGGCCCGCGCCCCCGAACTCGTCGAGACGCTGCGCGAGCACCTGCCCGAGGGCGACCTGGTCATCCGCGACCTCGGCTGCGGCACCGGCTCGCTCGGCCGCTGGCTCGCCGCCCGCCTGCCCGGCGCCCAGCACTGGATCCTGCACGACAACGACCCCGGGCTGCTCGAGCGCGCCCGCACCGAGCTGCCGGCCACCGCGCTGGACGGCAGCCCCGTCGACGCCGTCGCCGAGCGGCGGGACGTCACCGCGCTGCGCGCCGCCGACCTCGCCGGGACGTCGCTGGTCACCGCGTCCGCGCTGCTCGACCTGCTGACCAGGGACGAGGTCACGGCGCTGGCCACGGCCATCGCCGAAGCGGGCTGCGCGGCGCTGCTGATGCTGTCGGTCACCGGCAAGGTCGAGCTCTCGCCCGGCGACCCGCTCGACCCCGCTCTTTCCGCCGCGTTCAACGCCCACCAGCGGCGGCTCACCGGCGGCCGCCGGCTGCTCGGCCCGACCGCGGTGGACGTCGCCGCGACGGCGTTCGGCCGGCTCGGCGCCACCGTCGTGCGCGCGGAGAGCGCGTGGCGGCTCGGGCCGGACCAGGCGGAACTGCAGCGGCAGTGGCTCGAGGGCTGGGTCGGCGCCGCCGTCGAGCAGCTGCCGGAACTGCGCCCGGTCTCCGACGTCTACCTGCAGCGACGGCTGGAGATGGCAGCGGCCGGCGAGCTGCACGCGGTGGTCCACCACGGCGACCTGCTGGTCCTGCCGCCGAGCCCGGGGGTGGCGGCGTGAAGCGCGCACTGGCGTGGCTCCGGATCCTCGGCGCGGTAGGGATCCTCGCGGTCCTCGTCTGGCAGCTCGGCAGCGCCGCCTTCCTCGACGGTCTCGGCCGGATCAGCGCGCCCGGCGTGCTGGCCGCCCTGGCCATCGGCTTCGCGACGACGGGGTTCAGCGCGGGCCGCTGGCAGATCGTCGCCACCCGGCTGGGCCTGCGGCTTTCCCTGCGGACCGCGGTCGCCGACTACTACCGCGCGCTGTTCCTCAACGGCGTGCTGCCCGCGGGCGTCCTCGGCGACGTCCACCGCGCGGTGCAGCACGGCCGCGACTCGGGTGACGTGCCGCGCGGCGTGCGTGCCGTCGTCCTGGAGCGCACCGCCGGCCAGCTCGTGCTGATCGCGTCCGCGGTGGGTGTCGTGCTCCTCGTCCCGGATGCCGTGCCCGGCGCCTTCCGCGAGGTCGTGACGGTCACCGGCGTGGTCGTCGTGCTCGCCGCGGTCGCCGGGATCGTCGCCGGCCGGGTGTTCGGCGGGCGCTGGATCCACAGCGAGTCGAAGGTCCGGCGCGGCTTCGCCGTCACCCTCGCCGACCTGCGGCTCGGCCTGTTCACCCGCGAGACCTGGCCCAGCGTCGGCTTCCTGTCGGCCGCGACGCTGGCCGGGCACCTGGCGCTGTTCGTCGTCGCCGCCCGGGTCGCCGGGGTGACCGCGTCCGTCGGGCAGCTGGTCCCGCTGATGGTCCTCGCGCTGCTCGCGATGGGTCTCCCGCTCAACATCGGCGGCTTCGGCCCGCGCGAGGGCGTCTGCGCCCTGCTCTTCGGCGCGGCCGGTCTGGGCGCCGCCCCAGGTGTCACCGTCGCCGTCGTCTACGGCGTGCTCACGCTGGTCGCGAGCCTGCCCGGCGCCGGTGTCCTGCTCGTCCGGAGCGTCGCCGGGTTCCGCGTGACCCGCGCTCCGCACACCGGTGCCGTGCCCGCGCCGCGCTCCGCGGCCGACACCGGGATCGAATCGGAAGTGGGGTTGAAATCATGACCGCAAGCGACGTCGTCGGGGACGTGCCGCACCGGGCCGTGGTCGAACGGGTCGTCGAGACCCGGCTGCCGACCCGGCACGGGACGTTCCGCGCGGTCGGCTACCTCGACCGGGCCGGCACCGAACAGGTCGCGCTGGTGTACGGCGAGATCACCGAGCTCGGCACGCTGACCCGCGTGCACAGCGAGTGCCTGACCGGCGACGTCTTCGGCTCGACGCACTGCGAGTGCGGCGACCAGCTGGCGGCGGCGCTGGACCGGATCGTCGAGGAGGGCTCGGGCGTACTGGTCTACGTCCAGGGCCACGAGGGCCGCGGGATCGGCCTGCTCGCGAAGCTGAAGGCGATGCGGCTGCAGGACGAAGGCCTCGACACGGTCGACGCGAACGTGGCGCTCGGCCTGCCGATCGACGCCCGCGACTACCACGCGGCGGCGGCCATCCTGCAGGACCTGGGGGTCCGGTCGGTGCGGCTGCTGTCGAACAACCCGGAGAAGGTCGAGCAGCTGACGCGCTACGGAATCCGGATCAGCGAGCAGGTTCCGCTGCTGGTTCCGCCGAACCCGGAAAGCCTGCGCTACCTCCGCACGAAGGCCGAGCGGATGGCCCACCTGCTCCCGCACCTGGACCAGGCCTTCTCAGGCGCCTAACGCGTCGAGCGCCCCGGCGAAGCGCCGGACCAGCGTGTCCAGCAGGACGTGTCCCTTCGCCGCCGTCGCCAGCGAGGGACGGCCGACCACTCCTGATTCCGTGTACGCCCGCAGGCCGCGCGTCAGCAGGTGCTCCCGGTCGGTGACGTGGTCGGCCTCCTCGTACCCCGGCCGGACCAGGTGCGGGTGCGCGTGCAGCAGGATCGACGTCTCCAGCTCGCCCGCGTGCATGTCGTCGTCCAGCGACGTCCGCAGGCCGGCCGCGGTGTGCGCGGCCTGCCAGTCCGCGACGCCGGGGAACAACGCCATCGCGCCCGCCGCCTCTTGGACCACATTGGACAGTACGTAGTTGCCGCCGTGCCCGTTGACCAGCACGAGCCGGTCCACGCCGGACGCCTTCAGCGACTCGGCGACGTCGGTGACCACGGCGTGCAACGTGCGCGCCGAGATGCTCACCGTGCCGGCCCACCCCGCGTGTTCGTGCGAGCAGGAGATCGTGATCGGAGGCAGGTGGAACACCGGGTACGCGGCGGCGACGGCCTTCGCGAGGGTCGCCGCGATCACCGCGTCGGTGGCCAGGGGGAGGTGTGCGCCGTGCTGCTCGAAGCTGCCGATCGGCAGCACCGCGACCGACGCCCGCCGCGCCTGCTCGTCGGTGGTGGTCGCGAGCGGGAACAGCTCGGTCATGGGCGCGTCCCTTCTCTATGTTGGGTGGCATGACCGAGCATGCCGCACTGCTGGCCGTCGCGCGCGAAGCCGTGGCGAAGGCGACCGGGATCGTCCGGTCGCGCCCGACCTTTTCCGTTTCCGCGAAAGGCGATCGCGACCTGGTGACCGACGTCGACACCGCCGTCGAGGACGTGCTGAGGGAGTTCCTCGCCGCCGAAACCCCCGAACTCGGCTTCCTCGGCGAGGAGCGCGGCCGCAGCGGGGCCGAGGGCGGCCGCTGGTGGGCCCTCGACCCGATCGACGGCACCGCGAACTTCGCCCGCGGGATTCCGCTCTGCGGCATTTCCCTGGCGCTCGTGGACGGCGAACACAGCACGGTCGCCGCGATCGCCCTGCCGTACCTCGGCGTCACGTACACGGCCGCGCGCGGCGAAGGTGCTTTCGCTAACGGGGAGCGGATCGGCGCGTCGCGGGCGACGGAGCTGTCCGACGCGATGATCGCCGTCGGTGACTTCGCGATCGGGGAACTCGCCGAAGAGAAGAACCGCGCGCGGCTGGCGCTGCTGACCGACCTCGGCGCGCGGGCGCAGAAGATCCGGATGCTGGGCACCGCGGCGGTCGACCTCTCGTGGACGGCGGACGGAAAGCTCGACGCCGCACTGATCCTGTCCAACAACCCGTGGGACACCATGGCCGGCGTGCTGCTCGTGCGCGAGGCCGGCGGTGCCGTCGTCGACCGCGACGGCAGCGAGCACACGGTCGGTTCCGTGGCGACGATCGCCGTCGGCGCCGGGCTGCGCAAGGAGATCGTGGACGCACTTGATCGCGCGTTCGGGGTTGTTCGTTAGGATCGCGGGTATCCGGGTGGGCGGCGCCACAGCGCGCGATTGCACTGCCCGCCCAAGGTTTTCGGTTAGGTTGGTACCGGTGGGCCGCCACGGCTGGCATGCTGACCGGATCTCTCGGCCACTTCGGAGAATGGTGGATGCTCGTGGAAAGTCGCCGGATCCGCGATCGGTACCGGCTGCTCGAGCCGATCGGCGGCGGCGCGATGGGCACGGTGTGGCGGGCCCAGGACGAAAAGCTCGACCGCACCGTGGCGATCAAGGAACTCCTGCTGCCGCACGACCACGACGAGCACCGCACGCAAGAAGCGAAGAACCGCGCGATGCGCGAGGCGCGGATCGCCGCCCGGTTGCAGCATTCCCACGCGATCACCGTGTTCGCGGTCCTCGAGGAGGAGGACCGGCCGTGGTTGATCATGGAATACCTGCCGTCGAAGAGTTTCGCGGTCTTGATCCGCGAGGAGCCGACGTCGGTCGACGACGCCATCCGCGTCGGCGCGCAGATCAGTTCCGCGCTGGCCGGCGCGCACCGCGCCGGGGTCGTGCACCGCGACGTGAAGCCGGCCAACATCCTGGTCTCCGAGGACGGCACGGCGAAGATCACCGACTTCGGGATCTCCCGCGCGATCGGTGACGTCAAGCTGACGGCGACCGGCGAGATCGCCGGCACGCCCGCCTACCTCGCGCCCGAGGTGGCCCGCGGCGAGGACGCCGACTTCGCCGCCGACGTCTTCTCCCTCGGCGCCACGCTCTACGCCGCGGTCGAGGGGAAGCCGCCGTACGGCACCGCCGACAACCCGATCGCCTTGCTCTACAAGGCGTCCAGCGGCGAGATCGAGCCGCCGGAGCAGGCGGGCAGGCTGACGCCGCTGCTGCTGCGGATGCTCGCCTCCGACCCGGCCGAGCGGCCGTCGATGGACGAGGTCGAGCGGGAGCTCGTCGCGCTGCTGCCGGACGCCGAGCCCGGCGAGTCGGTGCTGGCGGCGACGCTGCCCGAGGCCGAGCCGGCGGCGGTGCCCCCGGTGCCGCCCGCGCCCGCCGCGGTCGCCGTGCCCGCGGGCGAGGTCGCCTCGGTGTCACCGGGCGCGCGCAAGGGCCTGATCGCCGTCGGGGCGGGCGCGGCGCTGCTGTGCGTCGCGGTCGTGGTGGCGATCCTGCTGGTCGTGCGGCAGAAGCCGCCGACGGACAACGCCGCGCCCCCGGCGTCGCCGTCCGTTTCCGCCTCGGCTTCGGTCACGCCGCCGCCACCGACGTCCCCGGCGCCGACGTCCCCTTCGACGGCGCCCACGACGTCGGCACCGCCCACCTCGACGCCGGTTTCGAGCGTGGCGTCGACGAAGACCGCGGCCGACGCGCTCAGCGCGTACTACGCGTTGCTGCCGAACAACACAGCGGAGGCGTGGAACCTGCTCACGGACCGCTTCAAGGCGTCGCGCAGGCAGACGCTGGCGACGTACCAGAACTTCTGGCGCCAGTACAAGTCGGTGAAGGCCGACAGCGTGCGGGAGATCAGTCCCGGGCGGGTCACCGCGCACGTCCTCTACGACGGGGGCAAGGGCGAGAACGACACCTTCACGTTGGTCCAGGAAGGCGGCATCTGGAAGATCGACGCCCAGAGCTGAACCTTCCCGGCTCCGGCCGCGTGTGACGGATGAGGCGTCCCGCCGTCGATCCACGCTGGAGGTTGAGCGATGAGGCCTGCCGACCCGATGGTGTTCATCCTCCCGGCCGCCCCACCGGGGAGCGACACGTACGACAAGCGCATGTGCCAGAACCTGCCCGCCGTCGGGCAGCCGGTGCTCGAACTGCCGATCGCGGGCAACTGGCCGGAGCCCGACGCGACGTCGAGACGCCGGCTCGCGCGCTCGCTGGCGGCGCTGCCCGACCGGACGGTGGTGCTGCTCGACGGCATGATCGCGTCGGGCGTACCGGAGATCGTCGTCCCGCACGCCCGCCGCCTGCGGCTGGCCGTGCTGGTCCACCAGGCCCTGGCCGACGAGCCCGGCCTCGACCCGGCGCACGCCGCGGAGCTGGACGCGTGCGAGCGCGAGACGCTGCGGATGGCCGGGATGGTCGTCGCGACCAGCCCGTGGCTCGCCCGCCTGCTGATCGACCGGCACGACCTGGACCCGAGCCGCGTGTACGTCGCCAAGCCGGGCACCGACGCGGCCCCGCTGGCGGCGGGCGCCGACGGCGTGTCCAGGCTGCTGTGCGTCGGCGACGTGACCCGGCGGAACGGCCAGGACCTGCTGGTCCAGGCCCTCGGCGAGGTCGACCACCTGGCCCTGTCGTGCGTCTTCGCGGGCTCACTGGCCACGGACCCGGCGTACGTGGACGAGCTGCACTGGTCGATCGAGCGCCTCGGCTTGGGCGGCCGCATCACCCTGGCCGGCGACGCGGTGGACCTGGCGGCGGCGTACAACGCAGCGGACCTCCTGGTCATCCCGGCCCGCGCGGCGACGTCCGGCATGTACGTCGCCCAGGCACTGGCCCGCGGCATCCCGGTCCTGGCCACGGAGGTCGGCGGGGTGTACGACGCGCTGGGCGTCGACGCGGACGGCGAGGTCCCGGGCCTGCTGGTGGACCCGGACGACCCGTTCTCGCTGGCAGACGCTTTGCACCGGTGGTACGCGGACCCGGAGCTCCGCCGCTCTCTCCGGACGGCGGCGCTGGGCAGGGGGAGCGCGCTGGAGGAGTGGGACGTGGCGGCACGGCGGTTGACGCACGTGCTTTCGCGGCTGGCTTCGGAGCCTCGCATCGTCGCCTGAGGCTTGCCCGGCTGAACCCTGACGCGATGCTCGATTTCGAGGGCGGCTTCCTCGAAGTCGTCGGCCGCGACCCCGACCGCCCGCTGCGCGACCAGCTCCTGGGCTTCCGCGACCTGGTGTCGGCCGACATGGACTGGCCGCTCTCCTGCTCACCGCGGCCTCGACGGGCTCGAGGCGTTCTTCAACTGGCGTTCGCGGTGGGTGCTGATGGAGGAGACCCGCTACAACCTCAACCGGATCCGCGACGAGCTGGACTACTACCTCGTCGGCACCCCGACGGCCGAGCTGAGCCGCGGGCGGTTGCAGGAGTTCTTCGACCGCCGCGGGGGTGACGTGGGCCGACGCGAGCCGCCAGTGGGTCGAGTTCCGCCGCCTGGACCGGCCGCCGCAGTCGCCCGACATCCGGTCCTGACCGATTCCTTTCGCGCCCGCCACCGGTCGGTACAAAGGTGACCGTGGATTTCGAGCCCTACCGGCGGGAGCTGCTGGCCCACTGCTACCGCATGCTCGGCACCCCCGACGAGGCCGAGGACGTCGTGCAGGAGACCTACCTCCGCGCGCTCAAGGCGTACGACCGCTTCGAGGGCCGCGCCTCGGTCCGGACATGGCTGTTCCGGATCGCGACGAACGCCTGCCTGACGGCTCTGGAGCAACGCGCCCGCCGTCCGCTCCCGTCCGGCCTCGGTGCGTCCGCCACCGACCCGGACGCCCCGCCCACCCCGGCCGAACCGGGTGACGCCTGGCCCCGCCCGATCCCGGACGCGCTGATCACGCCGGAGTCGGCGGACCCGGCGGCCATCGCCGTGGCCCGCGACGGCGTCCGCCTCGCTCTGATCGCCGGCCTCCAGCTCCTCCCGCCGCGGCAGCGCGCGGTCCTGATCCTGCGCGAGGTGCTGGCCTTCCCGGCGGCGGAGGTCGCGGAGATGCTCGGCACGACCGTCCCGGCGGTGAAGAGCACCCTCCAGCGAGCCCGCGCCCGGCTGGACACCGGCGCCCCGGGCGGCGCGCTGGCCGAGCCGGCGCAGGTCGCCCTGCTGGAGCGCTACATGAGCGCGTTCACGACTTCGGACCTGGCCGCGCTGGAGCAGCTCCTGCGTGAGGACGCGGTGATCGAGCCGGTCCCGTCCCGCTCGTGGTTCGCGGGGAAACGCACGTGCGTGGCCTTCCTGCGCCACGTGATCGGCGCCCCGGGCGACTGGCGGATGACCCCGACCCGAGCGAACGGCCACCCCGCGGCGGCCACCTGGCACCGCGGCGAACCGTTCGGCGTGGCGGTGCTGACGCCGGGGACGGGCGGCATCGCGCGGATCACCGTGTTCGGCTTCCCTGACCTGGTGGAACGGTTCGCCGGCGCACCGGCGAACCGAACCGTCACGCCAGGGTGAGCGCGTAGATCTCCACCCTCGGGTCGTTCGGCAGGCTCACCGACTGCACCGTCTTCCCGCCGTCCAGCGCGGCCGAAATCCCGAACAGCCGCACCGGCGGGCCGTCCACCCCGCTCCCGGCCTTGATCCGGTGCGGCATCTCCAGCACCACCGGCGACCCCGACCCGGCCCAGTCGCCGAACGTCGCCGTCAGGTCAGCGCTGGTCCCGTCCGTGTAGTGCGCGGTCAGCGTCGTCGACACCGGGCCGTTGTGCGACGCCCCGACGAGCCGCAACGCGCCGTGCTGACCGGCCGGCAGCAACAGCGACTGCCCGCGAGCCTCCACGAAGTTGGGCGAAGTCCCCGAAGCGTCCGGAGCCGCGTAGGTCACGCCGTCCCAGACGACCGGGCCCGCCGGCGGGAGCAGGGAAGCGTCGTAGCTCCAGCCGCCGCCGTCGAAGTTGCCTTCCGTCGAAGCCGCCACCGTCGCCGTGCCGTCGTGGTTGAGGTCGCGGGAGAGGTCCACCGCGCACTGTGCGCCAGAAGACGCGCACACCGACGGCGTCCGGACCTCGACCGTCGCCGAGCGCGAGACGCTGTTCGCGCCCAGCCCGTTCACCTTGACCTGCACCGGGTACGTCCCCGGCGCGGTCCCGGCCGGGACCGTCAGCGTGATCGGCGCGGTCTTCTGCACCGGCAGCCGCGCCGACCAGATCAGCTGCAGCGGCTGGACCTGGGCCTTCCACTTCGGAGGCGCGGACACCGAAACCGTCACCGGCTGCAGCGCCGGGTTCTGGGCCAGCACGTCCAGGTCGAGGTGCACCTGCTGCGCCGCCCCGGCCGGGATCACCACGGACGTCTGCCGCAGCGACGCGTCGACGTGCCGCCGCGGGTCACCGGCCGCGTTGTTCACCGAAGGCGGCGTCGCGCCCGGCGACGTGCCCCACGACGACGGCTTGGACCCGAGCTTGTGCGAAAGCGTCCCGCCGTGCGCCAGCGCGGACCAGTCCAGCGACGTCTGCCGGACGTCGCGGCCGTTCAACGACACGCTCTGGATGTACCGGTTCGCGTCGGAAGCCCCCGGCGCGGTCACGGTCAGCGTGCCGCCCTGGGTGCGCCCGTACTGTCCGATCCGGACGGTCGCCGACTCGAACTGCGGGCTCGACACCGCGAGGAAGTTCGCGCCGCTCATCGTCGGGTACAGCCCGAGCGAGGAGAAGACGTACCAGGCGGACATCGTGCCGAGGTCGTCGTTGCCGGTCATGCCGTCCGGGCCGGTGGTGAACAGTGTCATCGCCGCGCGGACGACGGTCGCCGTCTTCGCCGGCGCGCCGACCCAGTTGTACATGTAGGGCGCGAGCAGGTCGGGTTCGTTGTTCGGGTTGTAGGTCGCCTTGCCGTAGTAGTCGTACGGGCTGGCGATCCAGTCCTTCCGCGCCGTCCCCGCCGGGTCGGAAAGCAGGTTGCCGTACGCGAAGAACGAGTCGAGGCGCTTCTCGGTCGTCGTGCGCCCGCCCATCAGCGAGACCAGCCCGGCCGGGTCCTGCGGCACGAGCCACTGGTACTGGTAGGCACCGCCTTCGTGGAACTGGTGGTCGGCGTCGACCGGGTTGTACGGCGTGAGGAACGTGCCCTCGGTGGTGCGCGGCCGGAACTGCTGGATCGAGGAGTCCCACAGGTTGCGGTACCACTGGCCGCGGTCGGCGAACAGCTTCGCGTCGGCGTTGTGCCCGAGCCCGCGGGCCATCAACGCCAGCGCCGCGTCGGCCGCCGAGTACTCCATGGTCGCCGACGCCGGGTGCTCGCAGTCGTTGTCGCCGCCCTTGGCCGCGCAGTCCTTGCCGAGCTCCAGACCGCTCGGGATGTACCCGCGGTCGTTGTAGTAGCCGACGCCGGAACGGCCGTTGTACGGCGAATCGGCGGGCGGCGTGGTCGTCGCGTTCTTCTTGAGCAGCGCGTACGCCTCTTCTTCGTGCCCGGCGAGCAGGCCCTTCGACCACGCTTCGACCAGGAACGGCGTCACCGGGTCGCCGGTCATGATGTTGGTTTCGCTCTCGGCCAGCGCCCAGCGCGGCAGCCACCCGCCGTCACGCCCGATGGCGACGACCGACAGGGCGACGTCCCGCGCGACCTGCGGCTCGAGCATCTCCAGCAGCTGGTTCTGCGGCCGGTAGGTGTCCCACAGCGAGAAGTTCTGGTAGGGCGTGTAGCCGCTCGCGGTGTGCACCTTGCCGTCGAAGCCGGTGTACGCGCCATCGGTGTCGCCGGCCAGGTTCGGGTGCAGCTGCGCGTGGTAGAGCGCGGTGTAGAACGCCGTCTGCCGGTCGGTCGTGCCGCCGCCGATCTTGATCGCGCCGAGCTTGTCGGCCCACTGCTGGTGCAGCGCGGCGCGGGTGGCGTCGAAGTCGTAGTCCGACGTCTCCGCGGCGAGGTTCTTCCGCGCGCCGTCGAGACCGGTGTAGGACAGGCCGACCTTGAGCACGACGTCGTGGTCGGTGCTCGCGTCGAAGCTGGCCCAGGCGCCGTTGCCGCCGGTACCCGCGGCGTCGCGGCTGCCCGGCGTGCGCGTCGAGTCGCGCCAGGTGCCGTACGAGCTGAACGGCCGGTCGAAGGTCGCGGTGAAGTAGACGGTGTGCTCGTCGTGCCCGGCGCAGAAGCCGCCGGCTTTGACCCGCCCTTCGAGCGTCCGGTCACCGACGACGTGGATTTCGGAGTCCTTCACGGACTGGTTGGCCTGGCCGGTGTTGAACAGGACGTTCGCCTGCCCGGTCGAGGGGAACGTGTAGCGCTGCCAGCCGGTGCGCGCGGTCGCGGTCAGCTCGGCGTTCACGCCGTACTTCTTCAGCCCGACGCGGTAGTAGCCGGGCTCGGCGTGCTCGTCGTCGTGGCTGTACTCGGACTTGTAGGCGTTCTTGTCGACGCTGTCGACGGCGCCGGTGGTCGGCATGATCGGCAGCTCGCCCATCACGCCGCAGCCGACGCCGGACAGGTGCGTCTGGCTGAAGCCGTAGATCGCGTTCTGCAGGTAGTCGTAGCCGCCCTGACCGCCGGTGTCCGGGCTGACCTGCACCATACCGAAGGGCGCGCTCGCGCCGGGGAACGTGTTGCCGAAGTTCTGCGTGCCGACGAACGGGTTGACCAGGCTCACCGGATCCGCCGGGGCGGGCGCCGCCTGCGCCGCGGCGGGGGCCAGGCCGACGACCACCACCCCCGCGGCCACCGCGGCGGCGATCCGTCTGCTCTGCGACCACATGGGCGCACCTCCCAGGAGATGACAACGTTGTCAAACGTCGACCGGCGGTCAGGCCCGCGGTCGGTGAGCCACCTTGCCACCTGGATGCGGCTTTTGGAAGACCTCACCCGGCCGCTTGCCGCAGCAACCGGGCGGCCTCGCCGACAGCGTTGTCGGCGAGGTTGCCGTAACCGAGGACGAGCGCGGGCTCGCCGGGCGCGGCGCGGTAGTCGTCGAGATCGGCCACCTTCACGCCGTTCTCGCGCGCCGCCCGCGCGACGGCTTCCGCGTCCCGGTCGAGGTGCAGGACGAGGTGGAGGCCGGCCGCGGCACCGGAGAGCCGGGCGGGCCCGAGCGCCTCGACGAGCCGGTCGCGCCGCGCGCGGTACCGCAGCCGCGCGGCCCGCAGGTGCCGGTCGTAGCCGCCGCTCCCGACGAACCCGGCGAGCGCCAGCTGGTCGACGACGGGCGGCGCGTGTCCCACGACAGTCCACTGTGGAGGAACGACCGCCCAGCCGAGCCCGAGCGCCGGGCTGAGCGTCTTGCTGACGGACCCGAAGAGCGCGACCCGGCCCGGATCGGTGCCCTGGACCGTGCCGACCGGCCGCCGGTCGTACCGGAACTCGGCGTCGTAGTCGTCTTCGAGGACGAGCCCGTCGACTTCCCGCGCCCAGGCGAGGAGTTCGGCGCGCCGCCGGGGTGAAAGCACGACACCGGTGGGGAACTGGTGCGCGGGCGTGACGAGCACGGCCCGCGTCCCGCCCGGGATCCGCCCGACCTCGATGCCTTCCTCGTCGACCGGAACCGGATCGATCGCCATCCCGGTCGCCGCGGCGGCGCGGTGCAACCGCGTCCACCCGGGATCTTCGACGGCCAGCCGCGTGACGCCCTTCTCTTGCAGGGCGCGGCAAACACGGGTGACGCCGTCGGTGACACCGCCGCAGATCACGACGTCGTCCGTCTCGGCGCCGCGCACCCGCCGCAGGTAGTCACTCAGGACTTTGCGCAACCGGGGGTGGCCGCCCGGCTCGGGCAGCCCGAAGTCGGTGTGCGGCACGGTGGTGAGCACTTCGCGCACGGCGTCCGCCCACCGCTGCCGCGGGAAGTGCCGCAGGTCGGGCAGCCCGGGAGCGAGGTCGTACCGCGGCGGCGCCGGCCGGGCCGGCGGCTGGGCGGCGACGGCGTCCCCGACCCGCCGGACCCGGGTGGCGGAGCCGGTGCGCCCGTCGAGGTACCCCTCGGCGACGAGCTGCGCGTACGCCTGCGTCACGACCCACCGCGAGCAGCCGAGGTCGGCGGCGAGCTGACGGCTCGGCGGTACCGCGACGCCGTCTTCGAGCCCGCGGATCGCCTTGCGCAGGGCGCGCGCGAGCTGCTCGTGCTTCGGCCCCGGTCCGGTCAGCTCCAGCAGGACACCCCAATTGGTCTGTGATCCGGCCACGACATTGGACTGTAGTACCGGACCGATTCCCCTTTAGGTTCGTCTCCATGAAGAAGGTGGAACTGGGCCGGACCGGTCAGCACGTCAGCCAGGTGTCGCTGGGCTGCATGACGATGGGCACGTCGACCGGCGAACCGGCGTCGGCGCGCATCCTGGACGCGTACCTCGACGCCGGAGGCGACTTCCTCGACACGGCGAACTGCTACGCCTGGTGGGCCGGGCCGTCTTGCACCGGCGGCGAAAGCGAAGCCCTGCTCGGCCGGCTCCTGAAGGGCCGCCGGGACCGGGTCTTCCTGGCGACGAAGGTCTCCGCGCAACCCCTGGACCTGCCCGCGGCCCGCGCCGCCGCCCGCCCCGACGGCACGACGGACTGGGAAGCCCGGGAGCGGACGTACGAAGGCGCGAGCGCCGCGGTGATCCGGCGTTCGGTGGAGGAAAGCCTGCGGCGCTTGGGAACGGACCACATCGACCTGTACTACGTCCACGTCGACCTCCGCCGCGAACCGCTGGAGGAGACCCTGTCCGCTTTGGACGGTCTGGTCCGCGCGGGCAAGGTCCGGTACACGGGCTGGAGCAACGTCCGCGCGTGGCGGCTCGAACGCATCCGCACCTTGGCCGCGGCGAACGGCTGGGCGTCCCCGGTCGCGGTCCAGGTCCAGCACTCGTACCTGCGGCCGACGGGCGCCGACGTCCCGTCGATCGCGGGCGGGGAGCTCCTGGACTGGCTTTCGCTGCACCCGGACGTCTCCCTGGCCGCGTATTCCGCCCTGCTGCGCGGGATCTACGACGACGCGGCCTACCGGGAGTCCACTCCGATCTGGCGCGCGTACGCCGGTCCGGACTCCGAAGCGCGGCTGGCCGCGGTGGCGAAGGTGGCCTCCGCGCTCGGCGCGTCCGGCAACCAGGTGGCGCTGGCGTGGTTGCTCCACAAGGGAGTGATCCCGCTGATCGGCCCGCGAACCTGGGAGCACTACGAGTCGATCGCCCCGGCGTTCACTTTGGACCTTCCCGAGGAGCACCTGTCCCTTTTGGACAACGCCTGATCAGTCCAGCAGGCGCTGTTCCTTGGCGACGGCGACGGCACCGGACCGGGTGTCCACTTCGAGCTTCGCGTAGATCCGGCTCAGGTGCGTCTTCACCGTCGCCTCGCTGATGAACAGCGCGCGGGCGATCTCCCGGTTGCCGAGTCCGTCGGCGAGCTGCCGGAGGATGTCCCGTTCACGGGCGGTCAACGTGGGCCGCGGCGTGCGCAGCTGCGCCATCATCCGGTCGGCGACCACCGGGGACACCGCGGTGCGCCCGGCCGCGGCCGCCTCGATCGCCGCGTACAGCTCGTTGGCGGACCCGGCTTTCAGCAGGTAGCCGGTCGCGCCGGCGGCGATCGCGCGGCTGATGTCGGCGTCGGTGTCGTACGTCGTCAGCACGAGGATCCGGGGCGCACTGGGGGTGCCCCGGATCCGGCGCGTGGCCTCGATCCCGTCGATGCCGGCGCCGAGCTGGATGTCCATCAGGACGACGTCGGGGTGCACGGCGGCGGCGGTCGCGACGGCTTCCTCCCCGCTCGCGGTTTCGGCCACGACGTCGATGCCGTCGGCGCCGGCGAGCAGGGCGCGCAGCCCGGCGCGCACGACGGCGTGGTCGTCGCAGACCAGAACCCTGATCGTCATGGCGCTGCCTCCACCGGGATCGCGGCCGAAACCACCGTGCCCTGGCCGGGCGCGGACTCCACGGTCAGCCTGCCACCGAGCTGCCGGGCCCGGACGCGCATGGCGGGCAGCCCGTGTCCCCGGTCGCTTCGGGGCGAGGCCTCGGTGAACCCGCGCCCGTCGTCGGCGACGTCCAGCACGACCTGGTCGTCGAGGTAGGTGAGGGTGAGCACGACGCGGCCGGCCTCGGCGTGCTCGCGCGCGTTGGCCAGCGCGCCCTGGGCGATCCGGACCACAGTGGACTGGACGCGCTCCGGCAGCGGCCGCTCGTCGCCGTCGATGCGGACGTCGACCGGCAGCCCGGCCCGGCCGGCCACCGCGCGCAACGCCGCCTCGAGCGTGGCGTCGGCGAGGTCGGCGGGCGCGAGGTCCTGCACGAGCCGCCGGGCTTCGGACAGGTTGCCCGCGCCGATGCGCTGCGCGGCACGCAGGTGCTCACGGGCCAGCTCGGGCCGCTCCCAGGCCTGGTCGGCGGCCTGCAGCAGCATCGACTGGCTGGACAGGCCCTGCGCGAGGGCGTCGTGCAGCTCCCGGGACACGCGGTGCCGCTCGGCCAGCACGCCGGCGCGGCGCTCGGATTCACGCAGCCGCTCGGCCTGCCGCCGCATGAAGGTGATCACCGCGGCGGTGACCGCGGCGATGGCGATCGGCACGGTGGTCAGGTTCGGGTCGAAGCCGTCGGCCAGCCGGTTCTGCGACACGACGACCAGCGCCGTGATCACGCCGACGAGCGCGAGGGCCTGCCCGGCCGGCAGCGTCCGCAGGCCGGTGACCAGCAACGGGATCGCCGACCAGGCGAAGCTGGGTGCGAGCACCACCAGGACGATCCAGAGCGCCAGCACGACGGTCAGCCAGACGAGGTGCCGCTCGACGAACAGGCCGGCGCCGTACGCGACGACCAGGGCCGCGGTGAACCCGATCACCCACGGCTGCAGGGGCGTGCCTTCGTGGCGGGTCAGGAACCGCACCGCCGAAGCCAGCACCAGCAGGAGGAACGCCGAGTGCATGACCGCGGCGAGCCACCGCGTGTCGGCGTCGGCTCCGCTCATGCCGTCCATGCTCGCTCCTTTCGGCTCCGGAACCAGCCTCGACCGGCCCCGATGTCCGCGCATCAGCCGAACGGATGACCTCGGTGTCGATCGGTTTGATGACGAAAAGGACCTGGTGGCGGGCGGAAGCTGGAGCCATCGAACCCCGACCCGAGGAGCAGACCGTGATCTCGACCCGCACCCGCATCGCCGCCGCCGTCGCCGGGCTGGCCGCCGTCGGCGCCACCACCGTCGGTGCCGTCTCGGCCACCGCGGCCCCGGCCACGCCGAAGGGTGTCATCCAGACCTCGCACCTGTCGATCGCCGCCGCCACGAAGGGCGCCCAAGCCGCGCTGGACGCCGCCACGAAGGCGGGCCAGCGCGTGTCGGTCGCCGTGGTGGACCGCGACGGCACCACCGTCCTCACCCTGCGCGGCGACGGCGCGGGCCCGCAGTCCTACAGCTCGGCGCAGCAGAAGGCGTTCACGGCGGTCTCGTGGAACGCGAAGACGTCCGAGCTGGTCGGCCGCCTCCAGCAGGCCCCGACGCTGAAGGACATCGACGGCACCCTGTTCCTGGCCGGCGCCGTCCCGGTGACCGCGGGTAGCACCCCGATCGCCGCGATCGGGGTCGCGGGTGCGCCCTCCGGCGCGCAGGACGAGTCGTTCGCGCAGGCCGGCGTGGACGCCATCGGCAAGTGACTAGCGTGGCTCCCATGTGGATCCGAGATGTCCGGCCCTGGGGCGGCGAACGCAGTGACGTCGAGCTGAACGGCGACCGGATCGCCGCGGTCCGCCCGCACGACCCGGCGCCGGTCCCCGGTGCGGTCGAAGGCCGCGGCCGCCTGCTGTTCCCGGCGTTCAGCGACGTCCACGTGCACCTCGATTCGACGCGGATCGGACTGCCGTTCCGGCCGCACACCGGCGCTCCGGGCGTCTGGGCGATGATGACGAACGACCGGGAGAACTGGCGCACGGCGGAGGTCCCGCTGCCCGAGCGGGTGGCGGGCACGCTGGAGCGGATGATCGCCAACGGCACCACGCGGGTGCGCAGCTACGCGCAGGTCGACGTCGACTGCGGGCTGGAGAAGCTCGACGCCGTGCTGGCCGCGCGGGAGAAGTTCGCGAACCAGGCGGAGGTGCACGTCATGGCGTTCGCGCAGGCGGGCATCCTGCGCGAACCGGGCACCCTGGACGTCCTCGACGCGGCGATGCGCTCCGGCGCGACGGTGATCGGCGGCATCGATCCGTGCACTGTGGACCGTGACCCCAAGGGCCACCTGGACGCCGTGTTCGGCCTGGCCGAGAAGCACCAGGCGGAGATCGACATCCACCTGCACGAGCCGGGTCACCTCGGCCTGTTCTCGACGGACCTGGTGCTCGAGCGCGTGCGGGCGCTGGACATGCGGGGCAAGGTCACGATGTCCCACGCCTACGACCTCGGCTCGATCTCCGAGTCGGTCAGCCGCCGGGTGATCGACGACTTCGCCGAGCTCGACATCGCGATGACCACGGTGGCGCCGTCTTCCGCCGGGCAGCTGTCGCTTTTGGACCTCGTTTCCGCGGGCGTGCGGATCGGGCTCGGCGAGGACGGCCAGCGGGACTACTGGAGCCCGTACGGCAACTGCGACCTGCTGGACCGCACGTGGCAGCTGGCGTTCACCCGCGGCTTCCGCCGCGACGCGGACATCGAGCTGGCGCTGGCGGTCGCCACGCTGGGCGGCGCGTCGATCATGAGCCACGACGTCCCGCGCCTGGCCGGCGTCGACGACCGGCCGGGCCTGGCCGTCGGCGACCGCGCGGACCTCGTGCTGGTCGACGGCGAAACGCCGACCAGCGCGGTGATGGACCGCGGCCGCGACCGGACCGTGCTGCACGACGGCGTCGTGGTGGCCGACGGCTTGGCGGTGCTCAAGCCCTGACGCGCCCGGCTGTGGCGAGCAGCGCGGCGACGTTCGGCTTGTGCTCGTCGCGCTTGCGCCAGGTCATGGTGACGGCGGTCGTCTCCCCGGCGAGGGGTACGGCGACCGCGTCACCGCGGCCGGCGAGCGCGGGCACCAGTGCGCACCCCATCCCGGCGGCCACGCACCGCCCGAGCGCGGCGATGCTGGCGACTTCGGTCTCGATGACCGGCCCGTCGATCCGGTCCAGCATTTCCCGGAAGCCGCACCCCTTCGGCGTGGCGAGGAAACCGACCCCGCGGAGGTCGCCGGGCTCGATCTTTTCCCTGTCCGCCAACGGGTGTCCGGGTGGGACGATGACGACGAGTGGCTCTTCCCCGAGGCGTTCGCTCGCGAACGCGGGGTCGGCCGGCGGGCTGCCGAAGGTGAAGCAGACGTCCACTTCGGACTGACGCACGGCCTGGTACAGCTCGCCGCGTCCGCCTTCGGTCAGCGTCAGCCGCACGCGCGGCCACTTGGCCCGGTACTCGGTGAAAATCTCCGGGATCCAGTGCGCGCACAGGGTTTCCAGTGCGCCGACGGTCAGTTCGCCTTCGGGCTCGCCGCGGTTTTCCTCGACCGCGGCCTTGGCTTCCTCGGCGAGGGAAAGCATCCGGTCGGCGTACCCGATCAGACGTTCGCCGGCGGACGTGAGCCGCAGCTGCCGCCCGCGGTCGAACAGCTTCGACCCGAGTTCCGCTTCCAGTGCCTGGATTTGCTCGGTGACGCTGGACTGCGCGTAGTGCAGTTCCGCGGCGGCGCGGGTGAAGTTGAGCGTCCGCGCGACCACGCGGAAGGTGCGCAGGTGGCGCAGTTCCATGGCATCCCCCATCGGAGTTCCCGATACCGCCTATCGTAACTCCCTGCTTCCACCGGTGTCACCGAGCGTCCAGGCTTCGAGGTGTGGCAAGACTCCTCACCGGCCTTTCGCTGGGTTACTTCCTGGTCATGCTGGACACGACGATCGTGACGGTGGCGCTCCCGGCGCTGTCGCCTTCGCTGGCGGACCAGCAATGGATTTCGAACGGCTACACGCTGACGTTCGCGGCGTTCCTGCTGACGGCGGGCGCGTGGTCGGACCGCTTCGGCGCCCGCCGGGTGTTCTTGACCGGCTTGGTCGCCTTCGCGGTGCTGTCGGGGTTGTCCGCGTTGGCATCCCCCTCGTTGTTGATCGCCCTCCGCGCGCTGCTGGGTGTGGCGGGGGCTTTGCTGGTGCCGTCGTCGCTGTCCTTGATCGCGACGGCGTACCCGGTGCCGGCCGCGCGCGCCAGGGCGATGGGGGTGTGGGCGGCGGTGAGCGGAACGGGGCTGGTGGCGGGCCCGCTGCTGGGCGGCGTGCTGACGGAGGCGTTCGGCTGGCGCGCGATCTTCGTCGTCAACGTCCCGGTGGCGCTGATCGCGCTGGCGCTTTCCCGCTCCGCGCCGTCGATGCCGCCGAAGCCGGGGCGGATGGACGTGCCCAGTCAGCTGGCCGCGATAGTCTCTTTGTCGACATTGACGTACGCCCTGGTCGAAGGCGTTTTCTGGGCCCTGGCGCCCGCCGTCGTGGCGGCACTGGTGTTCCTCCGGGCGCAACGCCGGCCGGACGCGATGCTCCCGCGCCGGCTCGTTTCCTGGGGCCTCCTGGCGGGCGCGATCGTGAACTTCGGCCTGTCGGGCGTCCTGTTCGTCCTGTCGCTGTACTTCCAGCAAACCCGCGGCTACACCCCGTCGGCCACCGGCTTGGCGTTCCTCCCGCTGACCGTCCCGACGGCGTTCAACCCGATCTTCACCGGCCGCCTGGTCGCCCGGATCGGCCCGCGCATCCCCGCGGTTTCCGGCTTTTCCCTGATGGCATCGGGAACGCTGCTCCAGGCGTTCTCGCCCCCGGAAGCGCTCTCGGTGCTCGCCTTGGCAGCACTGGGCTTCGGCGTCTCGCTGGCGATCCCGTCCCTGCTGACCGCGGTGGTCGGTTCGGCGCCGGCGGAACTGGCGGGGATCGCGGGCGGCGCCCTGAACGCGTCCCGCCAGACCGGCGCCGTCCTGGGGGTCGCCGTCCTCGGTGTGCTGGCCTCCGGAACCTCGACGGCGTTCGCGCTGACCGCCGCCGCGGCGCTGCTGTTCGCCGGTGGTGTTTCCTGTTTCCTGTTCTTGCGTGAAACGGGAAACCCCTAGTCGATTAACACTGCTTGACGAATCCTGGTTGCAGGGCCGGAAATCACTCCGGAATCCCCTGAAAAAACCATTCCCGAGGAGGGATTCGTCATGTCCTTGCCCAGAAAGCTGGCCAGAATCGGTGGCCCCGTGCTGGCCCTCTGCATCATCGCGGCGGCGCCGCTGATCGGCTCCACCACGGCGTTCGCGGACGGCGGCGGCAGCACGCCGCCGCCGGTCACGACCACCACCCCGCCGCCGGCGGGCACCGACGGCAACCCCTGGCACGGCTGACGCAGGCCGGGCCGGCCGGGCCGGGGGCGGCCGGCCCGGGCCGCATTCACCGCGAAGCGCAGGCGCATTCCCAATCAACGCGATCGGATCGCAATTCACCGGCTTCCGGCAAACCGAGTTCGGCGAACGCTTCGACGGCGGCGTCCCAATGCGTGACGGCGTCGTCGTGCGCGCCCATCGCGTGCAGCGTTTCCGCGACCCCGCGGTGAGCGCGGGCCTGATAGGTGCGGTTCCCGTCGCCGACGGCCAGGTCCAAGGCCGCGCGGCCGGCGGAGAGCGCGTCCCGGTGCGCACCCCGCGCGAGCGCCGTCGCGCCGCGGTCGAGGTAGAGCTGTGTGCGCAGGTCGGCGTCCGGCACGTTGGCCGCGACCTCCTTGGCCTTGTCGTGGTAGCGCACCGCTTCGGTGAACTTGCCGCGCTGGCGGTGCACGTTGCCGATGTTGTTCAGCGCGTACGCCTCGACGCAGTGGTCGCCGACTTCGGCGGCGTGCGCGTGCGCTTCGGTGTAGCTGCCGAGCGCCTCGGTGAGCAGCCCGAGGTTCTCCTGCACCGAACCGAGGTTGTTGAGCGCGTGCGCGATGCCTTGGACGTGCCCGATTTCCCGCAGCATCCGCGCCGCGGCTTCGTGCTGGCCCAGCGCGACTTCGAGGTTGCCGTGCAGTTCGTTGAGGTAGCCGAGCATGCTCAGCGCGTGGGCTTCGCCCCGCCGGTCCTCACTCAGCTCGTACTTCGCCAGCGCGGCCTCGAGGTGGGCGATCGCCTGCTCGTGCTTGCCCAGCTCCATCGTGGGGATCGCGAGCGCGCACAGCGTTGCCGCTTCGCCCCGCGCGTCACCGAGGCGGTGCCACTTCGGCAGCGCCTGGGCGGCGAGTTCGAGTGCTTCCGCGAGCTTGCCGCGCCGGTCGTTCGCGGTCGCCAGCCGGAGCAGCACGTGCGCCTGGCCGTAGTCGTTGCCGGGGTCGGCCGACACGGTCTCCCAGGCGAGTTCGAGCGTGCCGATCCAGTCCTCGAACTGGTTGGTCGTGTTGAAGTAGCGCCACAGCAGCACGGCGAGGCGCCAGGTGTGCTCGGGCAGGTCGTGCCGGGCGGCGTAGTGGATCGCGGCCACGAGGTTGACCTGTTCGGCGGCGATCCAGCGCAGTCCGGCGGCTTCGTCGGCGAACGCTGGCGTGACCGGGCAGGACCGGTCCGAAGCCGGCAGCTGCGCCCGGTCGAACGGGTATGCGGCACCGACCGCGGCCGCGAGCGTGACCAGGTAGAAGTCGAGCAGCCGCACCAGCGCCTGCCGCGGCGCCGGTTCGACGGCGGCGAACTCCTTGAGCGGGTCCAGCATCTGGTACCGCTCCGGCGCCGCCTCCTCCAGCAGGCTGACCTCGTGCAGGTCGTCGAGCAGCAGCCGGGCCGCGGTGACGTCGCACCCCGCGAGCGCGGCGCCGCCGGCGACGTCGACGTCCGGGCCCGGCAGGCCGCCGAGCAGCCGGAACATGGCGCGCTGCGGCTCGCCGAGCTGCTGGTAGGACACCCGGACAGCGGCGATGCCGTCGTCCTCACCCCACGGGCCACCTTCTTCGAGCAGGTGGAGCAGGTGCTCCAGCGGCCACCGGTCGTGGCGCCGGAACAGCGCGGCGGCGACGCGGATCGGCATCGGCAGGTACCCGCAGCGCTTGACGACCAGCGCGACCTCGGCCGCCCGCCCGCGTACGCGCGCCGCGTCGGTCAGCGCGGTGAACAGCTCGGCGGCCTCGTCCGCCGGCAGCGGTGACAGCCGGACGGGCTCGCCGGTATCGCCCATCCGCCGGCTGGTGACGATGGCGAGGCAGCCGTCGGCTTCGGGCAGCAGCGGCCGGATCTGCTCGGCCGACGCGGCGTTGTCCAGCACGACCAGCGTGCGCGTGCCCCACAGTGTCGTTTGGTAGAGCGTGACCTTCCGGCCGACGGTGGCCGGGATCTGCTCGGCCGGCACACCGAGTTCGACGAGCAGCTCGGTGAGCGCGTCGCCGACGCTGGTCTCGGGCACGCCGGGGGTGAACCCGTTGAGCCGGGCGAGGAGCTGGCCGTCCGGGAACCGGTCGCGCAGCCGGTGCGCGGCTTCGATGGCGAGTCCGGTCTTGCCGACGCCGGGTGCCCCGCTGACCCAGACGGCGCTCCGGCCGGTCACGGCGGCCGTCTCGATCTTGGCGAGCTCGCCGGCCCGCCCGGTGAACGCGCCGGGCCGCGACGGCAGCGAGCTGGGCGGATCGCCGTGTTCGGCGCGCGCGGCGAGGTTGCGCAGCACGGGCCCGGGTTCCATGCGCAGCTCGGCGAGCGCGGCCTGGGTGCCGCGGAAGACGCGCAGCGCGCCGACCTGGTCACCACCGGCGAGCAGGGCACGCATGAGGAGCCCGGCGTGCTTCTGGCTGGCCGGGTCGGACCGCACGAGCGGCCGCAGCCGGTCGCGCGCCGAGCGGTGGTCACCGGTGTCCAGCTCCAGCTCGGCGAGGTCGCCCACGACGTCGGAAAGGCTCTCCTCGGGAAACCCCACCCCAGGCCCGCCGACGCGGTCGATGTCGATGTCCTCGAGGAACCGCCCCCGCCACAGCCCGACGGCCTCCCGCAGCAGCTCGATCTTCCGCCGCGGGTCGTCGGCCCGCCCGGTCTCGGCGCGCAGCCGGTCGAACCGGACGGTGTCGAGCTCCTCGTCGCCGACGCGCAGGAGGTAGCCGGTCGGGGTGGTCTCGATGCCCACGCCGACGTCGCGCAACCGCTTGACGTAGCTGCGCACCAGGGTGGGTTTGGTTTCCCGGCCGGTCCAGACGATCTCGGCGAGGCGGGCGCTCGACACCGGCTTGTTCGCGTTCAGGAGCAGCACGACGAGGACGAACCGCTGCTGCTGGTCACCCAGCGGCACCGGCGCGCCGTCGTGCCACGCCTCCAACGGGCCGAGCATCCGGTACTCCACGCGGCCTCCCCGCTGTCAGCTTGCTGTCCTCTTTTGACATCGCGCAATCGGCCGTCAGGGTTTCGAAAATCCGCATTTCTTGCACGTTCGGTACACGCGCGCTTGCCAGGCTTCGCCCGGTCGAATCAGGGGTGAAGGAGAAACGGATATGGGGTCCGACGTGTTGCCGTGTTACATAGCGTGCGACGTCTCGCTGTCGATGGCCGACCACATCGACGAGCTGAACGCGGGCTTGCGCGAGTTCCGCGGCGCGGTCCACGCGTCGTTGCTGGACCGGGTGCTCTGCAGCGTGATCGGCTTCGGCGCGGCGCCTTCCCTGGTCCAGAGCCTGTTGCCGATGGACGAGCTGGCCGAGCTCCCCCCACCAGGCCCGTCCGCCGGTACCGACTTCGGCCCGGTGTTCACATTCCTGCGCACAGCGATCGAGTCCGACGCGCGGGCGCTGGCGGCCCACCGCGTCCACGTCCACCGCCCCCTGGTGTTCTTCCTGTCCGACGGCCAGCCGACGGACCCGGTGACCTGGCCCGCGGCCTTCTCGTCGCTCGCCGATCCTTCGTGGGCCGACCGCCCCCGAATGGTGGCGTACGGCGTGGGCGACGCGGACGAAGCGGCGTTGAGCCGCATCGGCACGTTCCGTTGCTACCTGGGCCGCGACGGCATCCGCCTGGGAAAGGCCCTGATCGCCGCGGTGATGCACGTTCTGTCCACTTCTCGTCCACCGGGCGATCGCACGCTGTCCTGAAGGGGGTGACCCGCCATGGAGACGCACTGAAGGAGAACGATGGTGGAGCGCGCGGAGCTGATCCAGGAGCTGAAGACGCTGCGCAAGGGCCGAGGCCTGGCGGGCCGCGTGGACGACCGAGTGGGGCCTTTTTTGAGGACGGCGTGCTCAGTGTCCGAGGGCGACGGAATGGTGGCGATCCGCGAGAAGGTTTCAGGCCGGCTGTCGTCGCTGGCCTCGCACCTTCCGGAGGACCTGAGGGTGGCGGCGTTGGCGGCCTTCGCGATCTCGACGGAGGCCCGCCACCCGCTGTACCAGGACCGGGTCAGATGGGCGGCTTCCCTCCTGGACCGAGACCCGCGGACGGTCCGCCGTCGCGTGGACGAGGCGATCGAGGTCCTGGCGGAGCTGGCTTCATCGTCGCCTGCGGCGGCCCCGTCGGCGGACAGCTGGCACACGGCGTCCCTTTCGGTGTCCCTGGTGCTGGACCAGGGGGCGCCGTTGGTCCTCGAGCAACGTCGAATCGTGGCCGATCGGGACGGTCTCACCTCCCTGGACCTGGCGGTTTCCCTCCCGGCCGGCCGCCGCGACGTCTCGGCGACGGTGCTTTACGGCGGACGTCTGGTGGACCGCGGGATGGAGGCGTCGGACCGCTGGGGCTTCGCCCTTGCCTTGCCTCGCCCGTTGACCCGAGGAGAGTCCTGGGAGTCGTCGGTGCTGTTCCGGCTGTCGTCGCCTTCGGCGTTGCACCCGCACATGGTGTGCGTCCCGCGCCAGCCATGCGAGTCCTTCGACCTGCGGGTGCGGTTCGACGGCCAGCCGGAGGTCCGGGTACTGGAGGGAGCGTTCCAGCGGGACGTCTCGGACCCGGCCTACCGCGGTCGCCCGCACGCGGTCGACCCGTCGGGGGAGATCCACCTGCGCTTCCAGCGTCTGACCCCAGGCCTGGCGTACGGGGCTCGGTGGGGGACCGACCAAGTACAGGGAACGGGAGATCGAGGGTGACGGTTGTCGTAAGGTGCGTGGTCGTGCGCCGCCTCGCGAGAGCAATCTCCGCATGACTGCCCCGAACGCGGTCGACGCTGCCAAGGCCAAGATCGGCGCGCCGGCGAAGGCGACACTCGCCAACGTCCGCGCCTTCGCCGATCGGGTTGCCGCCCTGCTGTCCGCCCCGGAGGCGCTCCGCGAGACCGCTCGCCGTCAGACGAGTGCCCTCGCCGAGCGGCAAGCGAGGGACGCATTGGCTGACCGGCCGGTCACCGACCTCCGGAACCTCGCCGGCAAAGGGGTCCGGCTCAACGCACTGGCCGAGGCGGGCTACCGCACGGTCGCCGACATCGTGGCCGCGAGCCCGTTCGAGCTGCAGGCCGTCCCGGGAATCGGCCCGCAGACGGCCCAGCAGGTCTCATCGGCCGCGGTCCGGCTCGCCCGGCAAGTGCGAAGCGAAGCCCGGGTCCGCTTCGACCCGGACCGCCAGGATCCCGGCCAGACCGAGCTCCTCGGAACTCTGGCGGCCACCCGGCGCGCTGACCGCGCGCGAGCGGTGTTGCAGAAGCCGCTTCAGCAGTTCACCACGCAGACGACGCCGCTGGTCGAGCAGGCCGAGCCCACCACCAGCCGCGTCGCGCTGTTTCTCCGCCGCCGCGCCAAGAGGCAAACAGCGCTGGCCGCTTTGGCCCAGCTCGACGCGATCCTCGCCGACCCTCGAGTCGTTTCGTTGCAGACAGCGGTGCAGCGAGAACAGCGTGCCCTCGCTCCTGATGCGTATTCGCCCGCGCAGCTCTGGCAGGAGTATGCGAACGACGCAGCCTCGCTCAACGCGTTGCTGTCCACCGTCGGTGGCCACGGTGAAGAGCAGGAAACCGAGGCCGCGCAGGGTTTCATCCCCGAGGAGCTGCGGCAGAAGATCACTGCGGTCCCGCTGGACACCAGCCTGCTCAAGACCACGTTGCGCGGCTACCAGGTTTTCGGCGCGCAGTACGCCATCCACCAGGAACGCTCGATCCTGGGTGACGAAATGGGGCTCGGCAAGACCGTCCAGGCGCTGGCCATGATCGGCCACATGGCGGCGAAGGGACAGACTCGCTTCCTCGTCGTGTGCCCCGCGAGCGTGCAGGTCAACTGGATCAACGAGATCGCCAAGCACACCAGTCTCGCGGCGCACAGCCTGCACGGTGCCGACCGGGACTCGGCGGTCCGGCGCTGGTTGCGAACCGGTGGCATCGCCGTCACGACGTTCACCACGCTCGGCCGGTTGAACGGCTTGGCCGATGCCGGTGTCGCCTTGCTCGTGGTGGACGAGGCGCACTACGTCAAGAACCCCAGCTCGCAGCGGTCCCAGAGGGTGGCCGCCGCGGTCGGCCGTGCCCAGCGGGCGCTGTTCCTCACCGGTACCCCCATGGAAAACCGGGTCGAGGAGTTCCGGAACCTCGTCGGCTACCTGCACCCGGGGATCGCTCGCCGGATCGACGCGACCGACGCTCTCGCCGGCGCTCGGCGGTTCCGCCGCGCTGTCGCACCGGTGTACCTGCGCCGGAACCAAGAGGACGTCCTCACCGAGCTGCCCGACAAGATCGAAGTCGAGGATTGGGTGCGGCTGACCGCCGACGATGAAGCCGTCTACGCGGCGAGCGTCCGATCGCGCAACCTGATGCAGATGCGCCAGGCGGCCTTCCGCGCCCCCGGAGCCGCCAAGCTCGAGCGGCTCGCCGAGATCGTCGACGAGGCTCGTGAAGACGGCTACAAGGTAGTGGTGTTTTCCAACTTCCTCGACGTCCTGACCACGATCGAGGAGAAGCTCGGTGATTCGGTGATCGGGCGGCTGACCGGATCGGTGTCCCCGCCGGCGCGGCAGCACCTCGTCGACGACTTCACCCGCCACGAGGGGCACGCCGTGCTGCTCAGCCAGATCGAGGCCGGTGGCGTCGGGCTGAACATCCAGGCCGCTTCGGTGGTGATCATCGCAGAGCCCCAGTGGAAGCCGAGCACGGAAGAACAAGCGATCGCCCGTGCCTTCCGGATGGGGCAGATCCGCAAGGTGCAGGTGCACCGGTTGCTGGCCAAGGGCAGTGTCGACGAGCGGATGCGGGAGATCCAGGAGCAGAAGAGCCTGCTGTTCGCAGAATTCGCCCGCAAGAGTGACGCCAAGGACGCCGACAGCCGGTCCGTCGACGCGAGTGAGCACCGGCCTGCCGTCCTCGATGACGATGCGGTACCTCTGAAGCAGCGCATCGTCCTGGCCGAGCAGCACCGGCTCGGCATCACCTGACGAAGACGATCGAGAGGGGACAGGAACTTGGTCGCGGCCCGCGAGACAACGCTGCAGGAGCTCTTGGAGGGTTCCAAGCAGTACCAGGTTCCGCTGTACCAGCGGACGTACTCCTGGAAGAGCGCACAGCACGAACGGCTTTGGGAAGACATCACCCAGCTCGCCGCCGATCGTGCCGAGGACCCGGAGCTGACCCACTTCATCGGCTCCGTGGTGCTCGCGCCCAGCCCGGCCAACGGTCCCACCGGCGTGCAGGAGTTCCTGGTGATCGATGGTCAGCAGCGGCTGACCACGCTGTCGATCCTGCTCTGCGCGATTCGCGACCACCGTGCCAAGGAAGAAGGCGCGGAGCACCGGGAGCGCATTGACCAGCAGTACCTCATCAACAGGTGGAAGCGCGAGCAGCAGCGGCTCAAACTGGTTCCCACGCAGGCGGACCGGCCCGCCTACCAGGCGTGTCTCGATTCAGCGCCGCACGCGGGAGGAACTGACCCGATCGGCTCGGCGTACCGGTACTTCGCTTCGAAGCTGGCCGCGGCGGACGACCCGGAAGACCCCGAGGACATCGAGCGGATCGAGGACGCCGTCATATCGGGGCTGGCGCTGGTCTCGGTGACCGCCCAGCGAGGCGACAACCCACACCGGATCTTCGAGTCGCTGAACAACAGGGGATTGAGCTTGAGTCAAGCCGACCTCCTGCGGAACTACCTGTTCATGCGGTTGCCGACCAAGGGTGAGGCCGTCTACCAGGCGCTGTGGCTGCCGCTCCAGCAACACCTCGACCGCGACCAGCTCGAACTGCTGTTCTGGCTCGATCTCGTGCAGGGCGATCCGCGGATCAAGCAGACCGACACCTACGCCTGTCAGCAGCGACGTCTCGACCCGATGCGCACCGAGGAGGAGATCGAAAAGGAGGTGGCGCGGTTCTGCCGGCTCGGGCAGCTGCTGCGCAGGATCCTCGATCCGGCCCTCGAGCCCGACGCCGCGGTCCGGGAACGGCTCGCCCGGCTACACGCGTGGGGCACGACGACCGTCTATCCGGTACTGCTCCACCTGCTCGACCGGCGAGAGAGCGGCTCGGCCGCTTCGGAGCAGATCGCCACGGCGATGCTCTACCTGGAGAGCTACTTCGTCCGCCGTCTCCTGATCGGCCGCGCGACAGCCAGCATCAACCGCGTCCTGCTCTCGATCGTCACCGAAATGGACGGTGACCTGCCGGTCGACCAAGCGTTGCACCGCTACCTCTCGACCGGCCGCAAGTACTACGCGACGAACCAGGAACTCCGGAAGGCGATCCAGTCGGTTCCGTACTACCTGAACGGCCGTCCCCGTCAACGCTCGCTCGTGCTGCGTTGGCTGGAAGAAACATATGCCAGCAAGGAGCCGGTGGACCTTTCCGAGCTCACCATCGAGCATGTGCTTCCGCAGACGCCCACCAGTGACTGGCAGCAAGCGCTGGGCGAAGACCTGGAGGCCGGCGAAGAGTTCGGGCAGGTGCACGAGGCTTTGGTGCACACGCTGGGAAACCTCACCCTCACCGGGTACAACGCCAAGCTGAGCAACAGTTCCTTTGCCGTCAAGCGTCCGCTGTTGGCGGCCAGCGGGGTGCGCATGAACCAGGAGATCGCCGAGCAGGAACGGTGGAGCCGTCCTCAGATCCACGCCCGCGCCGACGCACTGGCCGAGCGAGTGATCGCCACCTGGCCGGCCCCGGCTGAGCGCGTGGCCGAACCGTCCGGCCCAGCGTGGGACGTGATCGACCAGACCCTCGCAGCCCTCCCGGCCGGCTCGTGGACAACCTACGGCGATCTAGCGGCGTTGATCGGCAGCCACCCGGTCCCCGTCGGACAGCGGCTGGCGACGACGGCCGCCCCGAACGCGCACCGCGTGCTGCAGTCGGACGGCAAGGTATCGCCGAACTTCGCCTGGCCGGACCCGTCACGAACCGACGACCCACGCGCGTTGCTCGAAACGGAAGGCCTGTCCTTCAACCCACAGGGCCAGGCGGACCCGGAACGGCGCTTCACCACGAAGCGGCTCGCGATCCTGCGCGGAGCGGAGATCCCGGACTGGGTACCGGAAATCGCACCGGGTCAGGACGCCCGGTTGCGCGACCGGTTCCGCTCGCAGCTCGTCGAGCAGCAGGGCCCGGACCTCGCCCGCGCCGTGGTCGAGGTGATCAACGCGTGGACGGAGATGGGTGGTCAGCTGGAGTACGGAACCGGCCAGGAGACCTCCTGCTTCCTCATGTCCCGGGACAAGTCGGAACCGGGAGGCAACATCTGGCCCGTGGCTCTCTACCCAAGTGGCAAGTTCGAGGTGGTGTTCGAGCACCTCAGCATCCGCCCACCCTTCAACGAACGCAGCCGCCGCGAAGAACTCCGGCAACGGCTGAACAGAATCGAGGGGGTCGACCTGCCGGAGACAAAGCTCGAGCACCGTCCGGGGTTTCCGCTTCAGTTGCTGGCGGACCCAGCTGACCGGCAGGCCGTCGTCGAGGTCCTGGCTTGGTTTCACGAGCTCACCCGCAACGCCGTGCTGCGATAGTCATGAGAGGTGCCCGGCGGGAGACCAAAGATGGGAAGGGGGCTGACCAGCGGTTTTGAGTTGACTACTTGGTTGTGCGGGCCAGTTTCATCTTGAGTTGGTCAGGTGGCGCTCTGTCGCCGTTTCGGTGGTGCCGTTGCACTTCGTCGCAGATGACCACCGTCTGTCGCGGACCAAGCAAACGCTTGGCGTCGTCCCGAGGTCTGCTCAGTCGCGACCAGAGCTGGAGAACTGGCACGCGAGGTGGCGGAATCCGCGGACGGGTTGGCCCGCAGTCTGCAGCCCGGCCTCACAAGGTTGCTTCTCCTTCTCTCCGCAGCCTTTCGAGGGACCTGTTCAGGCAACGCGCGTCCCAGTCGACGCGGGCGGTGGGCTCAGCGAGTCTGGTGAGGATCCCGGGTTCGCACGGTGCCAGCAGAGCAGCCAAAGCCGGCTGCGACTCGGCTAGTTCGTGCAGGACGCGAAGCTGACGAAAGGACAAATGCCCAATCGTGGAAGGATCGGCGAACTGGCCGAACGCCTCCGGCCGACCGAGTTGGACGGCGGTGGCAAGACCGCTGAATCTCGAGAGGTTGTCGTGTGGCTGACGTCTGAACTGGCGTCCGGCCGCGATGTCGAGGAAACGCCGCCGCCAGGACGAGGTCGGCAGACCGTGTAAGCCCCACACCACTGCCGCGTGGTGCGCCATGTTCGGTGCCGTGTGCGGTGCGTTCGCCGCGGTCACCGGAAATTGAGCGTCGGTGAGCGCGTGACAAGCGTGGCCGATCTCCATCCACTGTCGCTGCTCGTCCAGCACAACGGCTTGGTCCAACCTTAAATCGATCGCGTCGTCGATCGCCGCCGCGAGCTCGGCAACCTGCGGACGGCCCTGCGAGCGAGCCACGTTCATCAGCGTGCACGCCTTGCGAAGATCTGCTTCACGCACGATTCGGGCCGGGTCGATCTCGAACAGGGCGTCGATGATCGCGGTGCTGCCGGCGGAGTCACCGAACTCGTAGGCGAGTGCCGCCAGTTCGATGGCAGGCGCCACATCGCGGGCCAAGGCGAGTCGCAGTCTGGCAAGGACTTTCCCATGATCGATCGCGCGGACCGCACGGTCTCCCCAGCTCTCGCGCCAGATCGCCAGCATCTTGATGAGGTCCGTCAGAACCTGGGGATTGCCCAGAATTGGCACGAAGCCCAACTTGGCGTTGAAAACCTGTGTCATCCACTCGGTCTTCTCCTGCCCTGGCCGCACACCGACGAACGAGAGCTGGCTCGCCGCCACGAACTGCGCGCGAGCGGACTGGATCAGCTTCAGCTCGAAGGTGAAAACGTTCGACAGCGTGTTGTCCCGCATCAGGTGCTTGTAGATGAGGTTTCCGAGACCTGAATCGGCCAGCTCCAGCGACTTCAACAAGCTCGTCGTTGCCGTCGGGGAGTCGAGGATCGCGTGTCGTGCCTTCCAGAGCAGGAGGCTCGACTCACTCTTCTCGTCCTCATCCCGGACGCGGTGACCCATCGCGGCGACCGCCGCGCGAGCGGTCTGATGATCGATGTCCATCAGGATGTTGAGAGTTTGGGCAAGTTGCTCCCCGGTCCTCGTGCGAGCCAGCCTGTTCGCCCAAGCGTCCTGCTCGTCCAGCACGCGGTCGGCTGCCACGACGATGTCCCTGCCGCCGTCGTGGTAGTCGGCATCTGCCAGGGTTCTCGCCGCCTGCCGGCAGCACTCGACCGCGTAGGTGGGTGTCGCGCCGGCCAGCTGTGCGAGAAACGCATCGACCTGGAACCCGTTCAGGTAGCGGTCTGCGGCTTCCGGGTACAGAGCACGGCCGAGTCGGTGGAACTCCGCCTGAGCTTCTGGTGACGCGTAGGGCTCCATGCCGGCGAGGACGTGTTTCAGCTCCACGTGTTCCCGGAGGTCCAGCAGGAATTCCTGCCCCATGTCCGCGTCGGCGCCGATCTGGAGCGCCAATCTCGGTCCCCAGGATTTGCGCCCGGTCGTGACGGCCTCCACGACGACGTCCCTGGCGGCCGCGAGGCAGTCTCGCCGGAACGGCACCTGGGCATCCCAGAGCCCTTTGAGCAGGTAGTACTTCAGTGACAACCGTGGATCCTCGCGCAACAACTTCAGCGCGTTCTCCTGCCCCAGCAGTTCACCGAAGCAGTGAGCGAAACCCAGGGAGTCGACGACGTACATGTCGTCGACGATGTGGGCGGAGGACAACAGCATTCCGGCACCCTTGGTGTCCATCATGCTGTTCACCCTCGCGGCCAGCAGGCTCGCGAGCTTCTTGTCCGGCACACCCGGTCTGGCATAGAGAAGATCGCGCGCGCAGCTCGAGTGCGAATTGTAGACGCTGCTGATGAGGTTTGCGGCCTCGATCGGCGAGGAGTCCCGCAGCATTTTCCGGATGGCCTCGGCGAACATGTTGACTTCTTGCACGCGTCGCCGGGCGTCACGCCGGAAAGCTCGCATGAGCAAGGCAAATGAGTAGGCGGGGCCGAAGGCGTGCAACTCGTCCAGCGTCGTGCTGAACTCCTGCGGCGTCGTGTACCGCATCGCCGGGGCGAATCTCTCCTCGTGGGTGTCAAGCAGTTCTTCCCATGTGGTTTGCTTGAAGTAGCGCCGCAGGCTGAGCCAGGCGACCACGGTGCGCAGGCCCGCGGTCTCCGGAGGCTCTCCGGTGAGCAGGCCCTGGACAACTTCCTCCTGGTCGACGGGAATGGTCCACTGCTGCCACCCGAGTGTGCGCTGAGCACGGTTCTGCAGCCCGCACACGCTCCGGACGATGTTGTAGTCATCCGCGCGAGCGGGATCCAGACCTGGTAAAACCTCGATTGCCCTGTCGGCGATCACCTCCTGCAACGCTGGGTCGCGGAACCTTTCGACCTGGTGTAACACCGCGAAGCGCTCGTTAGGGCTGCCGGAATCCGCCGTCAACATGGCGCTGACCTGATCCTGGATCCAGCTGCTGATCGAGCGCCACCGGGGCGTGATCTCGGACAGGTTGTCACGCAGGCAGCGCAAGACGAAGAGCGTGTCTTGAAGACTGGACATTTCCGCTTGCGCCTCGATGCGATCCACCATCGTGGTGATGGCCCGTCTGAAGACTTCGGTGCCGAGCCACACGTTGAGGGAGACCAGCAGCTCGGCGATGCGTGCGGGAGGTGACTGCTGGATCCACTGGCCCAGCGCGCCTTCAGCCCACGCCCGGCGCACCAGCATGGCGCACAAGGCGTTGCGGTACAGCCTGCTCCCCTTCAGGTAGGGCAAGACCTCGGCGGAGCCCGCCCTGCACCGCTCCAGCAAGTACGGGAGGAGGAGGTCGACCATCGTCGCGTCGAGCAGAATGGCCGTGCGCCGACGTGACTGCTCCGGAGCGCCCTCTGCTGCCTGGGAGTCCTGGTGTGCGACGAGCACGGCCCTGCAGTCGTCCGGGCTCGCGACGAACCACCGCGTACCGTCCGCATTGGGCTGAATCCCGAGGCGAGCCAGGTCCTCCTTCGCGAGCACCTCGATCACCGAGGACCCGACAGCACCGTTTGCGAGGCTGCACGCCGCGATCGTCGCCACTGCGGATCGACCTGCGTCATCCAGTGAACGGAACCACGTGGCCAAGGCGGAATCTTGTTCAGGCTCGGCGTTGTTCTGGTCCGCCGGGGCGCCCAGCATGATCTGAATCAGCCGGTGGACGTCCCGGGTGGCGTGTGGTCGCTTCAGCTCTGCCAGGCCGGCGTCTTTGTTCAAGACAGGATGTGCTTCACACAGCTGCCTCACGAACTCGCGCAGACCCGGTCGGCCAACCGCGGCGGTGACCACGTTCAGATGATCTGTCTGCCACTCCTCGTTGGAGTTCGGGTCGTACCGGAGAACGGCGAGAACTGACACTCCCAACTGCTCGGACAACCGCGGCAGGAGGCTGTCGACGTCACCGCTGCCGACGGGTCGCAGGTCTTCCAGGACGAGCACCCGGCGTTGCCCAGGTTGGGGCTCCTCCAGGGCGAGCGCGTGCTTGCAACCCCTGAGCGCGACCTGCGAGCTGGGCAACTCACCGGTGACGCTCGCGATGACCTGCACCAATGGCGACCGTCGTTGCTTGTCGAGACGGACGGCGAACCGACGCACGATCGCGCTCTTGCCGCTGCTCCTCGTCCCGCCGAGGACCGCGAACTTGCGCCCTTCGTGGAACATCGTGAACAGGGCCCCGACCTGACTGACGTCGGTGTCGGGAACGAGCTGGTTCGGTGGAGCATCTCTCCAGGAGGTGGGAACCCAACCCAGCAGCGCCAGTTCGGAACGGTGCTGTTCCCGTTTCCACGATGCCCATTCCTCGCCCCAGACGAGTTTGGCAGCGGTGTCCAGGCCACGTGCTGAGTCCGCGACCGTCGACGTCGTCCCATTTGCTCGGGCGAGCGTCCACCCTTCGGCGGTGGGCATCAGGAGATCGCAGGAGAGGTGGGCCACGGCCGCGGCGCAGGCGGCGGCTTCCGTCTCGGTCAGCGCGTGAAACGCCCCGTCGTCGCAGCTGTCGCCGACAGCGAGCAAACCCGCGGGTACCTGGATCTCTGCCACGTGAGCCAACGCGGCCAATGCGTGCTGCAGATCGAGCACGGGCCGACCAGGTACTTGCGGCGGCCAGACGTGACCCGCGTCGAAATCGGACTGGATCTCGCTGGACGCCAAGGACTCGAACGGGGACAAGGCCTCACGAACGGCGGCCGTGTGGTCCGTCGTAATGCTTTGGAACCACGAGTGTTGGGCGACCGGAGCGCTACTCGGCCACAGCGACGTGGCCAGGTACTGACCAGTCTCCGTCGCTAGGACGACGGTGGGCGTTGACGGTATCACCTCGCTGCCGGACGCTTCCAGCCCTGTGTATAGGCTCAGAAGATCGTCGATCATCTCGGCTCCGAGCAGGCGGGCGAGCTCCGCGGGCACTGATCCGGTCGTGTCCTCGTCCACTGCGGTCGCCGCGTCCAGGATCAGCTGCAGTCCGGACTCGCCGGTGCTTACCAACCACTCGGGGATGCCGAGGAACCGCTCGCCCCGGCGAAGTTCGTCCAGGATCGCGACCAGACCTTCTTTGCCGAACACCGCGATCCGTGCCGGATCAACGGGTCCGGGGCCAGTCGCAACCGCGGTCAACATCGCGAGGTAGGCCAGGGTGAGATCCCGGCTCGCCGTGCCTGGCCACTCAGTCATGACCCACCTGCTTCCGTCTCTGCGGGAAAGTTGATGGCCGCCAGGCCTGCAGCGGTGGCGACCACGACGGAATTTCCGGCCAGCGCAAGACCCACCGGAGGTCCGTCCAACGGCCAGCGCGTTCGCGGACCGCCTTCGGCCGGCTCGACAAACGCGAACCACCCCTCGATGCCGCCACCACCGCCACCTACGACCAACAACCGATCCGTGAGGGCGGCTACGTCGATCCCAGTGACCTTCATTTGCACCGTGGCGGACGCCTGAGCGATCCAGGTGAGGCCGCTGTGAACGTCGACGACGAGCGAGGTTCCGCTGTCGGGTGACACTGCCATCAACAACGGCGGCAGGCCGAGACTCCTGACCGCGGGCTGACGATCCGCCATCGGGTCCGACTGCCACACACGGCCACCACGATCCACCAGCCAGAGCAACGGGCTCGCGGGCGCGCCGCCGATACCTGCGCAGTCCACTGGTTCCGCGAGAGCGAAATTCCTGTCAGGACGGTCTGTCACCACGTCGATGAGTCGGACGTCGCGGTCGTCGACGAGTGCGACCAAGCCGCTGGCGTGAACCGCCGTCGAGGTCGCCCCGCTGAGGAGGCGTGGCGAGTCCTCTGTGTCGGGCCCCCAGCAGCGAACTCGCCGGTCATCCGTGACGGCCACCGTCACCAGTCCTTCCGCCGTGTGCGCCGCGGCCAAGTCGACGACGGCCACGCCCGTTCCCGCCCAGGAGCCCGACTCGGTCCCTTCCGAACTGTCCCACCACCTGACAGAACCATCGTCGTGCGCAGTCACGATGGTCGAATCGGCAGGACCTCCGGCGAGCGCCATCCGCGTCGTCTGGGACGGCGTGCGGACTGCCCACATAACCGGCGGCGCCATTCTCGCGGCGCTCTCGGCGAGCTTCGCCAAGCCGTTCCTCCTCGCACGAAGGCCAAGAAGAAACGCACGCTCGGGCAATGAGCCGGCGGCTGGGATCACCCATGCGGCGATTCGCCGCCTCCCGTCGACACGTGCTCGCACTGCCCTCAACGCACGGTTCACCAGCGGCACCGGGGCCGCCAGTAGTAGTTGTGCGTCATCCAGCAACGCTTCGAACCGGCCGTTCGCATGCGCCGCCGCGCCGAGCAGGATCGCCAGCGCACCGACGTCCGCGGTCCACGAAGGGCTTTCTGGATCGCGAAGCTCGGCGAGCAGGTACTCAACCACTTCGTCCGGGGTCGGGTCGGAACCGAGCTGCTCGTGCTCGTACCGCGGCCGCCACGAGCGTCCTCCGCCTTCCGCTTCTCTCGATGTCAAGAACGCAGACGCCGCTCGGCCACAGGCTTCCACTTCGGCTTCGGTGTGTGACGCACCGTTCACATGGCGAGCCACTGTCGCCCAGAGAGACGTCGTCAACCAGCCATCAGGTGAATACGAGCAGGCGGCGGACAAGGACGCGACGAGGTCAGCCGCATCACGCGAAGTGAGACCGGCGCGGACCATGGTGGCTCGGCACAGGTGGTCGAGGTGACGATGGGCTGTGCGCGCGGCCTCCCGCTGGGCGTCCCCCAATGAGCCGCCCGCTCTCGACTCCCGGAGCAGCGTGCCAACGGCGTTGACCGCCGCGGAGAAGTTGCCCGCGCAGTACCGCACGAGGGCGCCGAGCTCGGTCGCGGCCACGCCGCCGTAGTGGAGCCGCTTGCGCAGGAAGGCCTCGATATCGGCCTCGCTCTCGCGCAGATCGACGCGGCGAAACTCGGCGAGGGTGGGCGCGAACACCGGACTGCTCGTGACGACGAGCCGAACCGTGCTCAGAGTCGCCAGCGGCTGTACCAGCATGCTGATCATCTCTGTGGGATCGACCGACAGGTCCACGTTGTCGAGCAGCAGCCGGAGCGGCCCCGCGTCACGCGGCACGTCGGGAACCGGAAAGCCGGAGAGCCGGGAGAGTTCCCTGAGCGCTGCTTGGGCGTCGATGCCAGCGAGGTCCACCGCGATCATGCCGGCATCGCTGTCCGGCAGGAACCCACGACGCGCCACGAGCGGCAGTGCTCGTCGCTGGTCCGCGGTCGCGGTCGTCAACAGTCTTGCGAGCACAGCGGTTTTGCCCGCACCCGCATCTCCGGCCAGCAGTACTGGTCGGCCGTCGCCCTTGCCCTCCAGATGATCCGACAGGTCCCGGAGAACCGCGCCACGACCGGTGAAGTAGTAGCCGGGCTCGGTGGGCGTGCTAACCCCACGGGACTGCGCGCTCCACCTCGGTTCGATCCACGTGGGCGGGTCAGGCGGCATCCACTCTGGATTGGGAAGTGCTTCGCAGCCACCGGCCCGGTAACCGGCGGCCACCCACGGCACCTGCTTCGCGCCCTGTTCCCGCAGCAGCGCCGCCGCCATGTCCGTGACGATCGACGGATCGATGTGGCGCCAGCCCATCTCCCGCTTCGCGCAAGTGCGAAGTGCCTCCACGAACGCCGAGATGAACACCATCTCCTGCGCCTCGTCCTCCCGACGAGCAGCGGCGATCACCCACAGGTCGGTCGTCGACCCCAGCGAGGGAGCTATCTTCCACGACTTCGCCACTGCTTCCGTGACACCGTCCTGTGCAAAGCAGGCGTCGAGGATGAGAAGTACCTGTTTTACGTCTTTGCGGCCCAGGAGCGGTTCCAGCAGCTCCTCGGGCTTCAGCCAATGACGGGGCGAGTTGCGTCCAACGACGGGAGGGACCAGCCTCCAGACACCCGTTTCGTCGACAAAGCCGTGCCCGGTAACGTACAGGACGACTGTGGAGCCAGTCTCCGGTGGATCATCCGCATCGTACGCGTCACCCCATTCGTCGAGGTGATGGCAAAGCTGTTCATGACTCAGCTCGCCACTTGACGCGACAAGGCGCTCAACAAGGCCACATTCGACAAAGGCTCGACGAGCAGTCTCGGCCTCGTGCGGGACCAGCGTGAGGTTCTTGAATTCGGGACCGCGGAAGTTTCCCTCGCGAACGTAAGACGAGACCGCAGATATACAGAAGTATCCGTGTGCCATGGTCAGCCCAGGGCGGCTTTTAGCGCATTGGACGTGTGGACGTTCTCCAAGTACTTCACGGCACTGTGCGCGGCCATGCGGGTGTTGTGCGCGAGCCGGTCGTCAACCGGACCGCCGTAGAGACCGTCAAGCTTCTTCACGATGGCGACGGCGTCCTCGTCGGCGGCGACGTTGATCCAGGTCTCGACCTTGGGCCACGCCGCGGGCGAGGTGTCCATCAGCGGGTCCAGTGCGCGACGGACGCCTCGGAACCCCAGCGGCGAGCCGATGGTGATCAGTGTGGGCACGGCTGCCTGCTCCTGCCGTCTCAGCCAGTCGTACGCGATGATGCTGCCGAGTGAGTGCGCGACCAGTACCCGAGGAATCTCCGACATCGCCTGTGTCAGCTCCTCGCGCACGGCTTCCGCAAAATCGTCGTCCTTGAAATAACGGCCGACCTGCTTCACCAAGCCGATGACCTTTGAGGAAACTCCATCGAGGATCTTGTGTCGTTCGATCCGGCGAACCGCGCGTTGAATCGGGTTTGGCAGCCACAACTTCGAGTCACCTTCGCGATGGATTTCTTCATCGTTCGCATCAGTCGCTTCGGCAATGGCGATAAAGAGCTCCTGCTCCAGTCCGGACTCAAGGTCAGCCGCTTGATAAGTACGATCACCAACCGATTTTCCATCGTTGTATAGGTGTCCGTAGAAAGCGCACTCGAAAGTGAGAGAATCCGCGCCGGGAAAACGAGCGTTGTGCAATCCGCGGATCATCGCGTTGCGCCACTTGGTTTCCATATCTCGTCGAGAGCTGTGATTCATGAAGATTCCATGAATAGCGACAACGTCAGCCATCACTCCGCCTTGAGTCGGCACCAAGTTGAGGTACAGGTCTACCGACACCTATGTCGCGAAACGAACGTCAGCGTTACAGGTCACGTCGCCACAACCGGTCAGCACGTGCCCTTCGTCCAGCCCAAGCGCGATGGAAGCCGCACGCTCCCATCAAAGAACTGTTCTTGGGCAGGCCGCGCATCGCCACGACTCCCCCTGGGGTGCCACGGTCGAGGCATGCCTAGGAATTCCGCAGGCATACCTCGCCGAGGTGTGCCCCCGGCAGGATTCGAACCTGCGACACCCGCTTTAGGAGAGCGGTGCTCTATCCCCTGAGCTACGAGGGCCTGCTGCTGCCGTCGCAAGCTTAGCTTGCCCGGGCGGCCTGCGAGAGCAGGGGCACGGATGGAGCAACACGACCTACGTCGTCACCCAGGTGAGTGGTTCTTACCCGCAGCCGACAGCTCGCTTACACCCCGCCGGACAGCCCACCCCACCTGACCTGGACGGACCAGTCGGTCACCTGGTCGTGTCTGGTTTCGAACTGCTGAACAACAGTAGGTAACCTTCGTTAACGGGACGCGGGGAGCCGCCTCCTACTGGCTGTTGCGGAGGGCTTCGTTGATCAAGCTCATGTTCGCCGACGACGAGGAACTGGTGCGCTCGGGGCTGCGCGCGATGATGTCCGGGGCCCAGGACATCGAGATCGTGGGCGAAGCCTCCGACGGCAGATCCGCGGTCGAGGTCGCCCGTCGATATCACCCGGACGTTGCCCTGCTCGACATCAAGATGCGGGCCCCTGACGACGGCATTCGCGCGCTCAGGGCCATCCTCGCGCTCCCCGATCCGCCCACCGTGGCCATGCTGACCACCTTCGACATCGACGAGTACGTCAGCCTTGCGCTGCGGCTCGGGGCCAACGGCTTCTTGCTCAAGGACATCGATCCCGCGGCGCTCCTCCGGGCGGTCCGGGACCTCGCGCGAGGGGGTGCCGTCCTCGATCCCGGCGTCGCCGCTCGGATGGTCCAGTCGCATCGGGACGAACAACGTGCCGCTCAGCCTGCGCGGAAGCTCCTCGCCTCGCTGTCCGAACGGGAACGTGAAGTCGTCGCGCTGATCGGCCAAGGGCTGAGCAACGCCGAGATCGGGGGGCGGCTCCACCTGTCCGAAGCCACCGTCAAGGGGTACGTCTCCGCCGTGCTCTCCAAGATCGGGGCCGCGAACCGGGTGCAGGCCGCGCTGCTGGCCTACCGCGGTGGGCTGCTCGACCAGTAGACCCATGCTGCTCACGGCGCTGGAGTTCGTCGGGCTCGTCGCCTTCGCCGCGTCCGGGGCGCTCGCCGCCGTGCGGGCGCGGCTCGACGTCTTCGGGGTCGTCGTGGTCGGGCTCACCACCGCGCTCGGGGGTGGGGTCATCCGGGACGTGCTGCTCGGCATCCACCCGCCGACGACGTTGCGGAACTGGCCCTACCTCGCCATCTGCGCCGGGACCGCGCTCGTCGTCTTCGCCTTCCACCCGCAGGTCGCGCGGCTGCGGCGGGGCGTTCTGCTCGCGGACGCGCTCGGGCTCGGCGTCTTCGCCACCGCCGGGACGACCATCGCCATCGACGCCGGCGCGACCGTGTACGCCGCGTGCCTGATCGGGATGACGACCGGGATCGGGGGCGGGGCCGTCCGGGACCTCCTGCTCCGGGAAATACCGCTCGTCCTGCGGAAAGAGATCTACGCCGTGGCCGCGCTGGCCGGGTCGGTGCTCGTCGCTGCCGGTCACGCTCTGCGACTGCCGGCCGGGCCGGTGACCGTCGTTTCGGCCGCCGCTGTGGTCGCTGTGCGGATGATCGCGCTCTGGCGGCACTGGAACGCCCCCGTCGCGCGGGCACCGGAGTGAGCATTCTCTTTGTCAGTTCTGTGTGTGTTCTTAGGCGAGTCTCAGCACGCTGAGTAAAACTGTCGCCATGCGCATCCTTGTGGTGGACGACGACCGCGCCGTCCGTGAGTCGCTTCGGCGGTCCCTGGAGTTCAACGGTTACCAGGTCCAGCTGGCCAGCGACGGTGCGCAGGCGCTGGAGGCGATCATCGCCGACCGGCCGGACGCCATGGTCCTCGACGTCATGATGCCGCGGCTGGACGGCCTCGAAGTGGCCCGCCGCCTGCGCAGCACCGGCGACGACCTGCCGATCCTCGTGCTGACCGCGCGCGACACCGTCTCCGACCGCGTGTCCGGCCTGGACGCCGGCGCCGACGACTACCTGCCGAAGCCGTTCGCGCTCGAAGAGCTGCTCGCCCGGCTGCGGGCGCTGCTGCGCCGCGCTTCGCCGGAGGAGCGGAACGGGCAGGCCTCGGAGATGCTGTCCTTCGCGGATCTGACCCTCGACCCGGGTACGCGGGAGGTCCGCCGCGGCGGGCGGGAGATCAGCCTGACCCGGACCGAGTTCGCCCTGCTGGAACTGTTCCTTTCCTACCCGAAGCACGTCCTCACGCGTGGCCGGATCCTGGAGGAAGTATGGGGTTACGACTTCCCGACGTCGGGCAACGCGCTGGAGGTCTACGTCGGCTACTTGCGCCGCAAGACGGAGGCCGAGGGGGAGCCGAGGCTGATCCACACGGTGCGGGGGGTGGGGTACGTCCTGAGGGAAACCCCGCCGTGACCGAGCCCGGCGACCCCCGGGGCACGCGCTGGGGGACGCGCCGGTTCTCCCTGCGCGGCCGGGTGACGCTGCTGGCCGCCGCCTGTGTCGCCGGTGCCGTCGCGCTGGTGTCGATCGGCGCGTACATGGTCGTCCGCAGCAACCTCTACCAGCAGCTCGACGACAGCTTGATGGCGCGCGCGCAGGCCGCCGCCGACTCGCCGCAGGTGCAGACCGAGCTGCGGCAGGTCCCCGGCGCGTTCCTCGCCAGCGCCGACCTGCAGATCGGGCAGCTCAACGCGGCTCCGGACGTCCAGCACGCCGTGATGACCTACCCGCTGTCGAGCTCGGCGCCGCCGTTCGGCCAGGAGGAGCTGGCCGTCGCGAACGGCGACTCGCCCGAGTCGATGCGGACCGACTTCCGCACCGACAGCCGCGTGGTCGCGCTGCCGACCGGGCACGGCGAGGCCATCGTGCTCGCGCAGTCGATGGGGCCGACCAAGCGCACGCTGAACGAGCTCGCGCTGGTGCTGTTCCTCATCGGCGGCGCCGGCATCCTGGTCGCCGCCGCGGCGGGCACCGCGGTCGCGCGCACCGGCCTGCGCCCGGTCGACCGGCTGACCCTGGCGGCCGAGCGCGTCGCCAAGACCGGCGACCTGCGGCCGATCCCGGTCAGCGGGGACGACGAGCTCGCGCGCCTCACCACGAGCTTCAACACGATGCTCGGCACGGTCGCGGACTCCCAGGCACGCCAGCGCCAGCTCGTCGCGGACGCCGGCCACGAGCTGCGGACACCGCTGACGTCGCTGCGCACCAACCTCGAGCTGCTGCTCGCCGCGAGCAAGCCGGGCGCGCCGCCGCTGCCGGACGCGGACCGGATCGACATCGTCGCGGACATCAGCGGCCAGCTCGACGAGCTGACGCAGCTCATCGGCGACCTCGTCGAGCTCGCTCGCCAGGACGAGCCGCGCGAGCGCTTCGAACGCGTCGAGCTGCTGGACGTCGTCGAGCGGGCGCTCGACCGGGCGCGGCGGCGCGCGGGCGAGATCAACTTCGACGTCTCGCTGCAGCCGTGGGTGCTCACCGGCGACAACAGCTCGATCGAGCGCGCGGTGCTGAACCTGCTCGACAACGCGGTGAAGTTCTCGCCGCCGGGGTCGACGGTCTGGGTGCGGCTGTACCCGCTCGGCGACGGCACGGCGGTCGTCGAGGTGGCCGACGCCGGACCGGGCATCGCCGAGGAGGACCTGCCCAAGGTGTTCGACCGCTTCTACCGCTCGTCGGAGGCGCGAACGCTGCCCGGCTCGGGGCTCGGCCTGGCGATCGTGAAGCACGCGGCGGAGCGCCACGGCGGCGCGGTGTACGCCTCGCAAGCGCCGGAGGGCGGCGCGTTGATGACGATTCGGCTGCCGGGGGCGCCCGGCTGACCAGCGACTCCAAAGTTCACCCGTGGCTCACCACCAGATCCTGTGTTGAATCGTGTAGGATTTTGTGTGGTTGAAGCCTTGGTGTTCGGCGGGGACGGAGTTGAACGGTGCTGGCGCGTCAGCGACAGGCGGTGATCCTGGAAGAGGCACGCCGGACCGGCGCGGTCCGGGTCAGCGACCTCGTGACCAGGCTGGGCGTGTCCGACATGACGGTGCGCCGCGACCTCGACGTGCTCGCCGGGCGCGGGCTGGTCGAGAAGGTCTACGGCGGCGCCACCTCGATCGTCGGCAAGAGCACCGACGAACCCGGGTTCGAAGCGAAGTCCGTGCGCCAGCGCGCGCAGAAGGAAGCCATCGCCGAGCTCGCCGCGACGCTCGTGCGGCCCGGCACCGCGATCGGCATCTCCGCCGGCACCACGACGTGGACGCTGGCGCGAGCGCTCGACGCCATTCCCGGGCTCACCATCGTGACCAACTCGATCCAGGTCGCCGACGTGCTCCGCGGCTCGACGCAGCCCGATCGCACCGTCGTGCTCACCGGCGGGGTCCGGACGCCGTCGGACGCGCTGGTCGGGCCGGTCGCCGTGCACAGCCTGCGGTCGCTGCACCTCGACGTCGTCTTCCTCGGCGTGCACGGGATGGCCGAGGGGGCGGGGTTCACGACGCCGAACCTCACCGAGAGCGAGACCGACCGCGCGCTGGTCGAAGCCGGGCGCAAGCTGGTCGTGCTCGCCGACCACACCAAGTGGGGCACCGTCGGGATCTCCACGATCGCCGACCTGGACGAGGCCGACGTCGTCGTCACCGATGACGGGATCCCGGACGAGGCCAAGGAAACGCTCGCCGAACGGGCGGGAGAACTCATGATCGCCGAGACGGCGGAGACGGACGAGGCCCAAGAAGCGTGAAGCGCACGGTACGACACCTGGCCGACGGCCGGGAGATCATCTACTTCGACCAGCCCGGCGCGCCCGACCGCGTCGCCGAGGACACCCGTGACCTGCCGCCGGTTTCGGCCGCGTCGGAGATCCGGCGGGACCCGCTGACCGGCGAATGGGTCGCGATGGCCGCGCACCGGCAGACGCGGACCTACAAGCCGCCGGCGGACCTGTGCCCGTTGTGCCCGAGCAAGCCCGGCAAGCCGAGCGAGATCCCTGAAAGCGACTACGACGTCGTCGTCTTCGAGAACCGCTTCCCGTCCTTCGCCGAAGACGTCATCGGTGAACCGTCCACTGTGGATGGTCTCGGGCTGGTGCCGGTGGCGCCTGGCCGCGGGCGCTGCGAGGTCGTCTGTTTCACCAGCGACCACGACGGTTCGTTCGCGAAGCTGAGCGCGAAGCAGGTGCGGGCCGTGGTGGACGCCTGGGCCGACCGCACGACCGCGCTGTCCGGAGTGCCCGGTGTCGAACAGGTTTTCCCGTTCGAGAACCGCGGTGAGGAAATCGGCGTCACGCTGTCGCACCCGCACGGGCAGATCTACGGCTACCCGTTCGTCACGCCGAAGACCGCGCGGATGATCGACGTGGCCCGCGCCTACCAGGCCGAGCACGGGCGCCCGGTGCTCGGTGACGTGCTGGCCGCCGAACAGAAGTCCGGCGCGCGCGTGGTGGCGTCCGGCGAGCACTGGACGGCGTACGTGCCGCCGGCGGCCCGCTGGCCGGTCGAGGTGCACGTGGTGCCGCACCGGCAGGTCGCGGACATCCCCGCGCTGACCGACGCCGAGCGCGACGACTTCGCCGACGTCTACCTGGACGTGCTGCGCCGCTGCGACGCGCTGTACGACCGGCCGCTGCCGTACATCGCGGCGTGGCACCAGGCGCCGGTGCGCCAGGACCGCGAACTCGGCTGGCTCCACCTGGAACTGTTCTCCGTGCTGCGCGCGAAGGACAAACTGAAGTACCTGGCGGGGTCCGAATCGGGCATGGCGGTCTGGATCAACGACGCAACGCCCGAGCAGATCGCGGAACGGCTCCGCGCGGCGGGCTGATCCCGGCCATACTCATCTCCGATGCACAGGTTCGGCTCAGGAACCTCTCAGGACCGTCCCGCAAGGTGATGACATGACCGAGAACGACCCCAGCACGCACGACCCCGCGACGCCGCGGCAGCCCGAGACCGGCCAGCAGGTCGCTCAGGGCGGTTGGGCGGGGAGCCCGTACGGTGAGCAGGCCAAGCCCGAGTCCGGCGGTGCGCCGCAGTACTCGGAGCCGTCCTACCACGCGGTGACCGGGGCCGATCCGTCGTACGGCGCGCAGAACACGAACCCCTGGTCCGCCCCGGGTGCGCAGGTGCCGCCCGGCCAGACCCAGCAGAGCGTCTACCCACCGGCGAACCCGTACGCGCAGCCCGGTACGTCCGCCTACCCCACGCCCGCCCCGGCGCAGCCGAAGCGGTCCGGCGGGAAGCTGCTCGCCGGCGTCGCGCTGGTCGCGCTGCTGGTCGGCGGCATCGCCGGCGGCGCGGTCGGCTACCTGACCGGCGGCACGTCCGGCCCGTCCAGCAACGCGCTCGACGCGCCGAAGCCGGCCCAGCAGACGGGCAACGCGCCGGCCGGCTCGGTCGAGTCCGTGGCGCAGAAGCTGTCGCCGAGCGTCGTCGAGCTGCAGGTGAGCGGGCAGCAGGGGGCCGGCGAGGGCTCCGGGTTCGTCATCAGCACCGACGGCTACATCCTGACCAACAACCACGTCGTCGAGGTGGCCGCGAACGGCGGACAGATCCAGGCCGTGTTCCAGGACGGCCGCAAGGCCCCGGCCAAGGTCATCGGCCGCGACCCGACGACCGACATCGCGGTCGTCAAGGTCACCGGCGTGAACAACCTGACCCCGGTGGAGCTCGGCCGCTCCGACGACCTGCGGGTCGGCCAGTCGGTCGTCGCCATCGGCTCGCCGTTCGAGCTGGCCGGCACGGTCACCTCGGGCATCGTCAGCTCGCTGCACCGCCCCGTGCGCGCGGGCGGCAGCAGCGGCGACCAGACGACGGTGATGGACGCCGTCCAGACCGACGCGGCGATCAACCCGGGCAACTCGGGCGGCCCGCTGGCGAACATGGCCGGGCAGGTCATCGGGATCAACTCGGCGATCTACAGCCCGCAGTCCGGACAGGGCGGCCAGGGCCAGGGCGCGTCCGAGGGCGGCAACGTCGGCATCGGCTTCGCCATCCCGATCGACCAGGCCCGCCGCACCGCGGACACGATCATCAAGACCGGCCAGGCGGTGCAGACCTACATCGGCGCCCAGGTCAAGGACGCCCCGCAGGGCGGCGCCCAGCTCGGCGCGATCACCGCGGGCAGCCCGGCGGAGAAGGCCGGCCTCAAGGAAGGTGACGTCGTCACGAAGATCGACGACCGCACCATCGACTCGGCCGACACGCTGGTCGCGGCGGTCCGCACCCGCGCCCCGGACGAGAAGGCGACCTTCACCCTCGCGGGCGGCCGCACGGTCGAGGTGACCCTCGGCGGCCAGCCGGTCCCGGCCAACTGATCCCTTCCAGACGCTCGGCCGCCCTGGCGCGGCCGAGACCAACTTCGGCTCGACCCCCGAACCCCGGGGCCGGACCCCCAAGGCCACGCGCGACCCAGGCATCTCATGCCGGTCGCGCGTGGCCGCATTTGTGCCGGGGTCAGGCGCGGTGGTCGGGCGGGGTGCCCGGCGCGCTGGGGTGTTCGCTTGGCGCGGCTGGTGTGCCAGACGGCCTGAGCGTCGTTCCGGGCTGGGTGGCCGGGCCGTTGAAGGGCCTGGCCGGGGTGCCGGAGGACGTGGCTGGCGTGCCGGGCTGCTCGGCCGGGGTGGTGGGCGTGCTGGGCCGGTTGGTCGCCTTCTCGGACGGGCCGAGGTTGTTCGCCTGGCGCGGCTGGCGTGCCAGGCGGGGCTGGTGCCCTCCCGAGGGGTGGCCGGGCCGCTGAGGGGCTTGGCCGGGGTGCCGGCGAAGTGGTCGATCAGCCGGGAGGATCGGCCGGTGCGGCGGACGGGCTGGCCGATGCGCCGGGGTGTTCGCTCGGCCCGGCTGGCGTGCCGGGCGGGTTGATCGCCTTCTCGGGTGGGACGGCAGGGCTGGCCGGCGGTGCGGGTGGCGTGCCGGGCGTGGTGGGGTGCTCGGCCGCGCGGGGCACTTCGGGCGGCCTGCCAGGAGAGGTGGCGGGGCTCGCCGGCGGTGGGTCGCCATGGGTGGCTGGGGTGGCCGTCGAGGTGGCGGGCCTTGCCGGGCGGCGAGCGCGGATGGCGAGGGCGGTCGCGACCACTACGAGCCAGACTGCTGCCACCGTGAGGGCCAGGCCCAGGGCTGGGTCGCCGTCGTGGAGGCCGGGCATGGGTGGGGTTCCGTAGGGGCGCCAGAGCAGCGGGAACGCCACGATCGCCAGGACTCCGGTGATCACCGTGCCCGCTACCACCGGGGCTTTCCACGGGTGCGGCACGATCCGGCTCAGCACGAAGCCGAGCACCGCCGTCAACGGCGCGACCACGCCGTCGTTGAGGAGGGGGCCGCCGACTATCCAGCCGGCCGTTGCGATTACGTCCGGGCGGATCGGGAGCGCGTACTCGGCGAACAGCACCACGCCCCACGCCAAGGCCGCGAGACCCGGTAGCGCGAGGAGGGCTCGGGCGGTCTTCACAGTGCCTCCAGCTTCGTGACCCACTTCGTCTGCAGCACGCCCGGGCGGTTCGGGGCGATGATCCGGCACGGGAAGCCGTGGTCGATGTCGAGGACCTCGCCGTTCAGCTCCAAGGCCAGCAGCGTCAGGTCGTCGGCCGTGTGTTCGCCGGGGAGGGTGCTGACGTTGTACAGCCCGGAATGCTCCATCGAGGACACTCGGACCGCCGTGCCGGGCGCGGCGCCGGTGGCTTTCAGGAGCGTGGGCAGGGAAATGCCGCGCCAGGTGGCCGATTGGCTCCAGCCCTCCACGCACGCGATCGGGAGTTCCGCCGTCGCTTGCGGCAGGGCGCGCAGCTCGTCGAGGGAGAACGTCGTCGTGCCGCGTGGGGTCACCACCGAGAGGCGCCAGGTCGGAGACCACCTGATGCCCGCGGCCGCCGCGGTGCGGTTCACCGGGAGGTTCTGCGTTCCTTTGCTCGTCTTCCAGGCCAGGCCGGAAACGCCGCGCAGGAACGGGACCGTCGCGCCCGCGGTGGCGACGACCGCGGTGCCCGTCGCCAGGCCGGTGGTGAGGAGGAAGCCGCGCCGGGAGAGGCCGCCGGGCGGTGACGGCGGTTCCTCGGTGGTGGTCCGGGTCAGGGCGCGGCGGATGATCGGCAGCTTCACCGCGACGTGCACCAGGATCGACCCGATCGCCAGCCACGCCACCGCGTAGTGCACCTGCGGGAAGTAGAAGCCCCACGGGTAGTTCTGCGCCACGTTCAGCAACCCGGTCGTCAGCTCGAAGAACGCCGCCCCCGAGAGCACCAGGATCGACAGCCGCTCCAGTGCGTGCGGCAGCGAGCGGACGAGCGGCCTGCCGAACAGCTTCGGGTAGACGCTCCACAACTTCGCCAGCAGCAACGGGATCGACGCCACGCCGGAGATCACGTGCAACCCCTGCGTGACGCGGTAGAGCCCGACCGGGCGGCTGGGCCACCAGAACCAGCCCGGCGGGTGCTGGATCAGGTGGCTGATCAGCCCGGTCACGAAGCACGTCGTGAACGTGATCGCGAGCGCCAGGCCGATCTTCGACGTCACGCGCTCGTCGTGCGCCGGCGCCCGGAACTGTTCTTCCTTCGGGATCGGCAGTTTCACGGTCGCTCCAATCGCGCGAACCAGCGGTGGCCGTGGCGGGTGGTCCAGTCGACGCGCAGCCCGGCACGGACGGCGACTGCGGCGATCGCGTCGACGCCGACCCAGGCCCAGGTGAACCAGGCGACGTCGGCGTGACCCGGGCGCAGCCGGACGCGCTCGTGGCGCAGGCCGTGGCCCGGCGGCTCCAATTCGACGAGGACGTCGCCGCCGGGAGCGAGCAGTCGCGCCGTGCGCCGCAGCAGGGTCGCCGGGTCGCCGCCGATGCCGATGTTGCCGTCGGCGAGCAGGGCGTGGCGCCACCGGCCTTCGCCGGGTAGACGGTCGAACACGTTGCGGTGCAACGCCATCCCGCCGCGACGACGGGTGAGGCCGACCGCCGTGCGCGAGCTGTCCACGCCCAGCGCGACGACCCCGCGGCTCGCCAGCGCCGCGGTGAGCCGGCCCGGACCGCAGCCGAGGTCGATGGTCGGGCCGGCGCAGGCGTCGAGCAGGACGTCGTCGCCTTCGGATGGCTCTGTCCAGCGTTCGACCGGCAGCTCGATCCGCTCGCCGGTCGTCAGCTCCAGCCAGCAGCGGTGGCCGAGCAGGCCGAGGTCGAACTCGTGCCCGGCGAGGGCCGGCATCACGCGACCGCCCGTCCGCCGACGGCCGCGACGGCGCGGGCGAACCGGCCGGCCGGGCACGCCGCCGCGACCGCACGAGCGTCCGCCATGGTGTCCACATCGGACAGCAGGGCGGCCTTCGCCGGCCGCAGGCCGCATTCGCCGAGCGCGCGCAACGTGCGTTCACCGGTGTCGTCACGGGACATCGGGACGCCCGCGAGGACTTGCGCGTGCCGGGGGTCGGCCAGGCCCAGCGCCCACCAGCCGCCATCCGCGGCCGGGCCGAGCACCGAGTCGCGGCCGCCGTGCCGGATCGGGGCGATGGCGGCGGCGAGGGACTCCGGCGTGACCTGCGGCGTGTCCATGCCGATCTGCAGGACGGGCAGGCCGGCGTGCACCGCGGCGACGTCGGCGTGCGCGTTGGCCAGCCGGGCGCCGAAGTCCCAGCCCCGCTGCGGGATGACGGTGGCGCGCCGCAGCGCCAGGCCGATTTCGGCGGCCCGGGCGGCGGCGCCGAGGTCGCCGGTCATCGCGACGACGGGAGCGGCGCCGGGCACCGCGCAGACGGCGTCGAGGGTGTCGAGCAGCGCCGCCGCGGCGATCTCCGCCGACTGGGCCGGTGTCGCCGGCGGGCAGAGCCGGGTCTTGGCGAGGCCCGGCACGGGCGCCTTGGCCACGACCAGCAGGACGAACGGTGTCATCGGGCCAGCACCCGCCCGAAGTCGCGGACCGCGCGCAGCGTGCCCCGCACCGAACCGGAGACCTTCGACTTGGTGCCCTTGGCGCGTTCGCCGTAGCGGACGTCGAACTCGCGCACCCGCCAGTCGGCGCGCTGCGCCTTGATCAGCAGCTCCAGGGGATAGCCGAACGCCCGGTCCGTGACGTCGAGCCCGAGCAGCGCTCGCCGGTCCGCGGCGCGCAGGGGCGCGATGTCCCGCACCGGCAGCCCGCGGGTGCGCAGCAACAGCGCCAGCACGACGTTGCCCGCCCTCGCGTGCCACGGCCACACCCCGGGGCCGGTCGGCACCCGGCGGCCGACAGCGAGGTCGGCGCCGTCGCGGACCGCGGTCACCAGCCGCGGCAGGTCGCCGAGGTCGAGGGATCCGTCGGCGTCGGCGAAGCACACGATGTCCGCGGTGGCGGCTTCCAGGCCCGCGTGCACGGCCGCGCCGTAGCCGCGGCGCGGTTCGTGGACGACCTTCGCGCCGAGCGAGGCCGCCACTTCGGGCGAGCCGTCGGCGGAACCGTTGTCGACCACGATCGCGCGGTAGCCCGTGGGCAGGCCGGCCAGTACGCCGGGCAGCGCGCCGGCTTCGTCGAGGCAAGGGAGGACGACGTCCACTCCTGAGTCAGTCACGGCGCCGACCGTAAGTCCAGGATGGACCGCGCAAAAGCCTTGCGCCCCTTACTGAATCATGACGTGTGACGACTTCTTACCGCGTCGTTACGGATGCCGTCGCGAGAACGCGGACGGCCGCCGGCTGACTTAGGCTGGGCGGCGATGAGTGAGCCGAATTCGGCAGCCCGGCTCGCCGAGCCTCCTGCCCGTGAACCCGAAGCCCCGGCCTCCGGGCGCCGCGCCGACCTCCTCGCCGTCGCGGCGGCGGTGGCGCTCGTCGCCGCAGCGACCACGGTCGGCCTGTACTACAACCGGCCGAACTCCGGCGTGATCATCTTCGTCTCGTCGCCGCCGCTGTTCGCCGACTGGCTGCCGCACGTCGGCCCGGGCTCGGTGTTCGCCGTGCTGATCGCCGTGGTCGTGGTGCTCCAGGGCCCGGCACTGGCGGACCGCCTGCCGCGGCGCCGCGCGCTGGCCGCGGGCTACCTGGCTTCGCTCGCCTGGATCTTCTCGCTGACCATGGTCGACGGCTGGCAACGCGGGTTCGCGGGACACCTCACCATCCCGCAGGAGTACCTCCACGAGGTCCCCGGGATCACCGACATCCCCCGGATGCTGCGCGAGTTCTCCTCCCGCATCCTCGACTTCCAGCCGAATTCGTGGACGACGCACGTCTCCGGCCACCCGCCGGGCGCGACGCTCGTGTTCGTCTGGCTGGACCGGATCGGCTTGCACGGCGGCGCGTGGGCGGCCACGGCCGTCGTGCTCGTCGGCAGCCTCGTCGCGGTCGCCGTGCCCGCGACGGTCGCCCTGCTCGGCCGGGCCGACGCCGCCCGCGCGATGCTGCCGTTCGCCGTCCTCACGCCCGGCGCGGTGTGGATCGGCGTGTCCGCGGACGGCATGTTCGCCGGGGTGACCGCCACCGGGCTGGCGCTGCTCGCGTTGTCCGCACGCGGGTTCACCGGCGGCCGCCGGTACGCCGCTCCGGTCGGCGTGGCCGCGGGACTCCTGCTCGGCTTCGGCATCTTCCTTTCCTACGGCCTGGTGCTGCTCGGCGTGCTCGCGGTGGCCGTTGCCATCCTCGGCAGGCAGTGGCGGGCGGCGGCCCTGGCGATCGCGGGCGCGCTGGCGGTCGTCGGCGTCTTCGCCTGGGCGGGCTTCTGGTGGCTCGACGGCTACCACCTGGTCGTCGAGCGCTACTACCAGGGCGTCGCGCTGGTCCGGCCCTATTCGTACTGGGTGTGGGCGGACCTGGCCGCGGTGTCCGCCGCCCTCGGCCCCGCGGTGATCGCCGCGCTGCGGCGGGGCTTGGCGGGGGCGCGGCCCAGTCGCGCCCTGCTCGCCGATCCGGTGCTGCTCCTCGGGCTCGCCGCCCTGCTCACCATCGTCTTCGCCGACGTTTCGGGCCTGTCGAAAGCGGAGACGGAACGGATCTGGCTACCGTTCGGGGTGTGGTTGCTGCCCTTGACGGCGTTGCTGCCGCGGCCCGGACGCCGGTGGTGGCTGGCCGCGCAGGCGGCGACGGCCCTGGCGGTCAACCACCTGCTGCTGACCGGCTGGTGAGGGAGACGTGATGAACGATCAGGCCGGGCGGGTGCTCGTGGTCGACGACGACGAGACGGTCCGCGACGTCGTCCGCCGCTACCTGGAGGTGGCCGGGTTCACCGTCGACCAGGCCGGCGACGGCGCCGAAGGGCTGGCCAAGTTCGCCGCCCACGAGCCCGACCTCGTCGTCCTCGACGTCATGATGCCGGGGATCAACGGCCTCGAGGTGTGCAAGCGGCTGCGCCAGGTCAGCCAGGTGCCGATCGTCATGCTCACCGCGCTCGGCGAGGAGGAGAACCGGATCGCCGGGCTCCAGCTCGGCGCCGACGACTACGTGACGAAACCGTTCAGCCCCAAGGAACTCGCCCTCCGCGTCGCCTCCGTGCTGCGCCGCGCGCGGATGCCGCGCCCGCAACCGGCCGCCGCGGAACTGGCGGACGGCGACCTGCGCCTGCAGATGAGCGCGCGCACCGCGACGCTCGCCGGCCGCGAACTGCCGCTCACCACCCGGGAGTTCGACCTGCTGGCGTTCTTCCTCGCCCACCCCGGCGTCGCCTACTCGCGCGCGGACCTGCTCGAGAAGGTGTGGGGCTGGGACTTCGGCGACCAGTCCACGGTGACCGTCCACGTGCGACGGTTGCGCGAAAAGATCGAGCGCGACCCGGCCAAGCCGGCCCGGGTGGCGACCGTGTGGGGTGTCGGCTACCGCTACGACCGGGAGCAACCGTGATCGAACCCGGTGAGTCCTTCGACGAGATCGTCGCTCACATCTGGCACATCCTGCCGGTCGCGTTGCTCTTCGCGCTCCCGGTGGCCGTGCTGGGCGGAGTGGTGCTCTACGTGCTACGCCGCGGCTCGCTCGCCACCACGCTCACCGTGCTGGTGCTGATCCCGGTGGTCGCCACGCTGGTCGGCGTGCTCGGCATCAGCGGGTTCATGTTCACCCCGGCGCTGACCACGATGCTGCTGGTCTGCCTGCTCGTCGCGCTGGTCACGGTGCCCGCGGCGATCGCCTTCGGCCGGGCCGTCGCACGCCGCAGCGTGTGGGAGCGGGAAGCGCGCGATCGCGAACGCGCGGCCGAGGCGTCCCGCCGCGAGCTCGTCGCCTGGATCAGCCACGACCTGCGCAGCCCGCTGGCCGGCATCCAGGCGATGGCCGAGGCGCTGGCCGACGGCGTGGTGTCCGAACGCGACGAGGTCGCCGACTACGCCCAGCGGATCACCGGCGAGACCACCCGGCTGTCCGCGATGGTCGGCGACCTGTTCGAACTCTCCCGGATCACGGCGGGCGCGCTCGAACTCACCATGTCCGCGGTGCCGCTGCGGGACGTCGTCAGCGACGCCGTCGCCGCCCAGTCCCCGGTCGCCGAGCAGAAGCGCGTGCGGGTGCTCGCCAACGCCTCGACCTGGCCGGTCGTGACCGGCAGCGACCCGGAACTGGCCCGGATCGTGCGGAACCTGGTCTCCAACGCGATCCGGCACACCCCACCCGACGGCACGGTCGCGGTGCAGATCGGCGTCGACGGCGACGAAGCCCTGCTCGCCGTCGACGACTCGTGCGGCGGCATCCCGGACGACGAGATCACCCGCGTATTCGACGTCGCTTTCCGCGGGACGCAGGCACGGACACCGGAACGCGGCGGGACGACCAGCGGCGGCGGGCTCGGGCTGGCCATCACCAAGGGCCTGGTCGAGGCGCACCGTGGGAAGATCGGCGTCCACAACCACGGCCCGGGGTGCCGGTTCGAGGTGCGGCTGCCGCTGGCGATGTCCTGAACTACTTCCCGTAGTGATAGCGACAGGCCGCGATGCGAATCTCGTCTTCGGCAATCTTGTGGACGAGCCGGTGCTCGTCTGTGATCCGGCGTGACCAGTAACCCTGGAAGCCGTGCTTCAGGGGTTCAGGTTTGCCGAGACCCTCGTTGCCGTTCCGCTGGACATCCTCGAGCAGTTCGTTGATGCGCTTGAGAACCTTCCGGTCTTCGGTCTGCCACCAGAGGTAGTCATGCCGAGCGAGCTCGTCCCAAACCAGCTTCATTCCACAAGTTCGTGCTGTGTCCCGCCGCCGGACTCCAGCCGCTCGATTGCCGTGATCAAACGTCGCGCGTTCTCAGGGCTGCGAAGCAGATAGGCGGTTTCCTTGAGCGACTGGTAGTCGTCAAGGGAAACAATCACGACCGGTTCGTGCCCGGCGCGAGTGATCACGACCTCTTCGCGGTCGTTGACCACGGAGTCGAGCGTCTCGGCGTACTTCGCGCGAGACTCGGAGTAGCTCATGGTCTTCACAGACACTCCTCCCTTCGACGTACAGAATACTGTACGTCGATGAGGGGAGGGCTGGCAAGGGTGATCTGGGCCATGCGTGGCGCGAAGGCCCGCCTGGCCCGGCTCTAGGGAGACACCGGGTCGCGCAGCTCCGCCGTGGCGAAGTCCGTCATGCCCTTCTCGAAGCCGATTTCCGCGGTGAAGCCCAGCAGTTCGCGGGCGCGGGCGGGGTCGGCCACCACGTGGCGGACGTCGGCCGCGCGGGCGCCGCCGACCACCTGGGGGGCCGGGCCGTCGCATGCGCGGGCCAGCTCCACCGCCAGTTCGCCGACCGTGTGCGGGGTGCCGGAGCAGATGTTCAGCGGGGTGAGGTCGGCTTCCGGGCCGGGTGTCCTGAGTGCCAGGACGTTCGCCCTGGCGACGTCGTGGACGTGGACGAAGTCGCGCTGCTGACCGCCGTCCTCGAGGACCCGCGGGGCCTCGCCGCGCACCAGTGACGACCGGAACAGCGACGCCACCCCCGCGTACGGGGTGTTCTGCGGCATCCGCGGGCCGTAGACGTTGTGGTAGCGCATCGCCCAGACACTGCCACCCGTTTGCCGGGCCCAGGCGCCGGCCAGGTGCTCCTGTGCGAGCTTCGTCGCCGCGTACGTGCTGCGGGGGTTCAGCGGGGCGTCCTCGGGCACCAGCTGCCACGCCAGCTCGGTGTCGCAGGACGGGCACCGCGGCTCGAAGCGGCCGGCGTCCACATCGGACGCGCGGCGCGGCGACGGTGGCACCACGCCGTGGTCCGGGCAGGCGTAGCGGCCTTCGCCGTAGACCACCATCGACGACGCCAGCACCAGCTTCCGCACGTCCGCCGCGTGCATCGCGGCCAGCAGCACCGCCGTGCCGTAGTCGTTGTGCAGGGCGTACGAAGGCGCGTCCGACGGATCGATGCCGTGCCCGACCACCGCCGCCTGGTGGCACACCGCGTCGGCGCCGTCGAGCAGTTCCGCGACGATCTCGATGTCGGTGACGTCGCCGCGCAGGAACCGGTGCCTGCCGGTGTACGCCGGTGGCGTGCGGGAGCCGTGCGCCGTCGGGAGCAGGTTGTCGAGCACCACGACGTCGTCACCGCCGTCGGCGAGCAAGTCGGCGATGTGTGACCCGATGAACCCGGCTCCGCCGGTGACCAGTACGCGCACACCGGTCACGCTAGGCGGCCGCACGGGGCCTTGCCGAGGGCTGCGCGGCCACGTCACCGGATCGTCAGAACTCACCCGGCACCTCCCGCCGCCGGACGGCCGAAACCGACTACGGTGGGCGCCATGGAACGGAGTGCACAACGGCTGGGCCGGGCCCTCGTGGTCATCGTGGACGATCGCGTGGCGCACGGCGAGCACGAGGACACCAGCGGCCCGCTCGTCACGGAGCTGCTCGAAGAAGCGGGCTTCATCGTCGACGGTGTGGTGGTCGTCGACGCCGAGACCACTGGTATCCGCAACGCGCTCAACACGGCCGTGATCGGCGGCGCCGACCTGGTGATCACCGTCGGCGGCACCGGGGTGCTGCCGCGCGACCGGACGCCCGACGCCACCGCCGGTGTGCTCGACCGCCCGATCCCGGGGATCAGCGAGGCGATCCGCGCGTCCGGCCTCGCCGCCGGCGCGGTCGACGCCGGGATCTCGCGGGGGCTCGCCGGAGTTTCGGGGAGCACCCTCGTGGTCAACCTGGCCGGGTCGCGGTCCGCGGTGCGCGACGGGATGGCGACGCTGACCTCGCTCGTTCCGCACGTGATCGACGAGCTTTCGGGCCTCGAAGAGGTCTGATCCACAGGTGAGCGGGCCTGCCGCTCGGGGTTCGCTCTGGAGTTGTCAATCAACGCTTCGTGGGACACTGGGGCCATGCCGGGAGAACAGCGGGAACCCCAGACCAGCAGCGAGCGGCGCCGCCGGGTCGACGAGATCTTCGGGGACGTCCTGCCCGAGACGACTTCCGACGAGCGCGATCCCGAGCGGCGCACCGGTCTCCCGGACGACTGGTACCGGGAGAACCGGCCACCGCACCACGATCGCTGAGCGGGCTCAGTCGCGGCCGTTGTCGCGCTGGGCCTGGGCACGCAGCAGGTCGCGGATCTCGATGAGCAGCTCGACGTCGGTGGGCTCGGACGGGCCCGGCTCCTGGCCGCGCTTGCGCCGCTCCTGGACGTGCTTCACCGGCAGCACGATCACGAAGTAGACCACCGCCGCGACCAGCACGAAGTTGATCGCCGCGTTGATCACGCCGCCGAAGTCCAGGAACGTGGCCTCGTTGTTGTCGAAGATCTGGTAGCCGAGGCCCTTCGCGGCGTCCGTGCCGCCGATCGTGCTGATCAGCGGCTTGATGAGGCCGTTGGTGAACGCCGTGACGATCGCCGTGAACGCCGAGCCGATGACCACCGCGACGGCGAGGTCGACGACGTTGCCGCGCATCAGGAAGTCTTTGAAACCCTTGAACACTTGCTCTCCTCGAGAACGGGCTGGTGGGGGGCTAGCGGAGAGTAACCGTTACCGGACGCTCCAGTGAAATCGCCGCCACCCTCGTCGCGCTCGCCTCCGGCAGCCTCAGCAAGACCAAGGGCCCCTTCGCCGCGGACGGCTCCTGGTGCCCGATCGTCACTATCGTGGCCCCCTCGGCCAGCACGGAAGCGGGTACGCCGGGCTCCGGCGCCGCGACGACGTCCACGCGGCTTCCCGGTGTCAGCAGCTCGGCGACGGCGGCGTCGGCCAGCCGGACCGGCACGGTCGCGGTGCCCGGATCACCCGGTGCGGGGATGGGGGCCAGCCGGACGTCGGTCAGCGGCTCGCCGGCGCGGACGGCACCCGCCGACGAGCGCCCGTCGACGAGGTCGAGGGAGCTCAGCGCGCCCGAGGGACGGGCGTCGTCGGGGAGGAAGGCCAGCCGGACGTCGGCGGCACGCAGGGCCGCGCCGGCGGGCAGGTCGTGCGCCGCGACGACGGTCGGGTTCGTCGGCGCACCCCGCGCGGAACCGGGGTGCAGGAAGAGCAGCGCACCGGCCAGCAGCAGGCAGGCGGCGAGCCAGCGGCGGATCAGCCGCGTCCGCCGGCCTCGCAGCCGGGACAAGTCGGGTGGGTGGAACCTCGCCAGTGCGTCCACGGTGCCCCCTCGGTCGGATCGGGTGCGACGGCTTGCCGCACCGGATCGACGTTAGGGAAGCCGGACGGGCCGCCGGAAGGGCCTCGTCCGGCACCTGTGGACAACCGGGGTGCTGTGGACAACTCCGTGGCTCAGGAAGCCGCGGCAGCGGTTTTCGTCGTACCCGAGGAGGAGGATGTCGAGCTCGTGTCCGACTTCGACTCGGACTTCGACTCCGTCTTGGTCTCGGACTTCGCCGGCGTCGCGGCGGTGCTCGACTTCGCCGAGTCGCGCGAGTCCGTGCGGTAGAACCCGCTCCCCTTGAAGACGACGCCGACCGAGCTGAAGACCTTGCGCAGCGTGCCGGAGCACTGCGGGCAAACGGTCAGGCTCGGGTCCGAGAACGACTGCACGGCTTCGAACCGGTGGTCGCATTCTTTGCAGGCGTACTGGTACGTAGGCACTGACGGCTCCTTTGCTGGCACTCATCCGACCAGAGTGCCAACCCGATTGTGCTTGAAGACATTCCCCTAAAGCAATTCCAGGTTGCTCACATCGGCAGCTCGACCACGCCTCGACCCGGGGTCAAGGCCCCGGTCATCCGCACGTCGTGGGGCTCCCCGGGCAGCCGGTCGACCAGTTCCGCGTCCCGGACGACCGCCAGCAGCGTCGCGCCGGCCTCGGCGAACACCAGCGAACGATCGTAGTGACCGGCGCCGCGGCCGAGCCGGACGCCCCGGCGATCCACGGCCAGTGCGGGCACCAAGATCAGCTCCGCCGCCCGCACGGCCTCGACACCCAGGCGTTTTCCGCCCGGTTCGCGGATCCCGCGGAACCGGCTGGGCACGAGATCGGCTTCGCCGGTGTACTCGGCCCACTCGAGCGGGCCGGGTTCCGGCTGGATGACCGGCAGCAGCACGCGCGCGCCCCCGGCGGCCAGCGCGTCGGCGAGCGCCGCCGTGCCCGGTTCGGTCCCGAACGGGAGGTACGCGCACACCGTGCCGGATGTGACCTTCGACACCGCGTTGACCAGGGCCGACGCCTCGGTGGCGTGCGATTCGGCGGTCTGGTCCGCCCGTGCGCGCTTCAGCCGGTCGCGCCACTCCGCTTTGCTCAGGTGCTCATTGCCCAGCGCGTGCATGACCTCACGTTAGGCTTTGCGCCCATGACGGGCGCCGCAACCACCCAGACGTTCAGAACCGCCATCGTGCCTGCCGCCGGGCTCGGGACACGGTTCCTCCCGGCGACGAAGGCCGTGCCCAAGGAACTGCTGCCCGTGGTCGACACACCGGGCATCGAGCTGGTCGCGGCCGAGGCCGCCGCCGCCGGAGCGGAACGCCTGGTCATCGTCACTTCGCCAGGCAAGGAAGCCGTCGTCAAGTACTTCGAGACGCAGCCCGAACTGGAGGAGAACCTCAAGGCCAAGGGCAAGGACGAGCTGCTCGAGAAGGTCCGCCGCGGGCCCGCGCTGCTCGCCGTCGAGACCGCCATCCAGGAGCAGGCCCTCGGCCTCGGCCACGCCGTCGCGCAGGCCGAGCCGAACCTGACGCCCGACGACGAGGCCGTCGCCGTGCTGCTCCCGGACGACCTCGTGCTGCCGACCGGCGTGCTCGAGCGGATGAGCGCGGTCCGCGCCGAACACGGCGGCAGCGTGCTCTGCGCGTTCGACATCCCGAAGGCCGAGATCTCCCCGTACGGCGTGTTCGACGTCAGCGACACCGACGACGAAGACGTCAAGCGCGTGCACGGGATGGTCGAGAAGCCGAAGCCGGAGGACGCGCCGTCGACGTACGCCGCGGCCGGGCGCTACCTGCTCGACCGGGCGATCTTCGACGCGCTGAAGCGGATCACGCCGGGCAGCGGCGGCGAGCTGCAGCTGACCGACGCCGTGGCGCTGCTGATCGCCGAAGGACACCCGGTGCACGTCGTCGTCCACCGCGGCGGACGCCACGACCTGGGGAATCCGGGTGGTTTCCTGCGCGCCGCGGTCGATTTCGCGCTTGAAACGCCCGAGTACGGTCCATCTTTACGGGCGTGGCTGACGGAACGGATCGGGACAGATCGCCCATGACGGAATCCCTCGACGCGGCACGGCCCGAAGTGGCCGAGGAGGAGGCCGAGTTCCGCTCGGTCGACGCGCAGATCTCCATGACGCTGGACGCCGCCGTCCGGCCCCGGCCGGTGCGGGTGGCGATCTCCGAGGCCCAGGGCCTGCTCTGCGCCGAGGAGGTCGTCGCCGAGCACGCGCTGCCCGGGTTCGACCAGGCCGCGATCGACGGGTACGCCGTGCGCAGCGTCGACGTGCGCACGGCCGGGCAGGAGCCGGTGCAGCTGCCGGTGGTCGGGGAGATCGCGGCGGGCTCGCGCCAGCCGCGGCGCCTGCAGCCCGGCCAGGCCGTGCGCGTCGACACCGGCGCGCCGCTGCCGACGCTCGCCGACGCCGTCGTCCCGCTCGCCTACACCGACGGGCACCAGGCCAAGGTCACCGTGCACCGCTCGGTGCCCTCGGCCGGGTACGTGCGGCGGGCCGGTGAGGACGTCCAGATCGGCGACGTCGCGGTGCGCAACGGCGACACCATCGGCTCGGCGCAGGTCGGCCTGCTCGCCGCGGTCGGCCGCGCGAAGGTGCTGGTCTACCCGCGGCCGCGCGTCTCGATCGTGTCGGTCGGCGACGAGCTGGTCGACATCGACCGGACGCCGTCGGTCGGGCAGGTCTACGACGTCAACTCCTACGCGCTGGCCGCGGCCGCCCGGGACGCGGGCGCCGAGGTCAGCCGGGTCGGCATCGTGCCCAGCGAGCCGAAGCGGCTGCGGGAGATCGTCGAGGGACGGCTCCTGATGTCGGAGATCGTGGTGGTCGCCGGCGGCGCCGGAGGCACCACGGGCGACGAGGTCCACGCCGCGCTGTCCGACCTCGGCCGGATCGACCTGACCCGCGTCGCGATGCACCCCGGCTCGGTGCAGGGGTTCGGCAGGCTCGGCCCCGATTCGGTGCCGACGTTCCTGCTGCCGGGCAACCCGATGAGCGCGCTCGTGGTGTTCGAGGTGCTGGTGCGACCGCTGATCCGGGCGGCGCGCGGGACCCGCAACCCGCACCGGCGGATCGTCGGCGCGCGGCTGCTGTCGCCGATCACGTCGACCGAGGACCGGCGCGGCTTCCTGCGCGGCCAGCTGCTGCGCGACGAGGCCAACGGCGAGTACCTGGTCCAGCCGCTCGGCCAGTCCGGGGCGCACCTGCTCGCGTCGCTGGCCGAGGCGAACTGCCTGATCAACGTGCCGGAAGAGCTGACGGAAGTCGCCGCCGGCGAGCAGGTCCAGGTCACCTTCCTGGCGCAACGGGCCTGATGAACTCCGTGTCCGGCGTGTCCTACCCGGTCGAGAGCAGGCACCCGGGCTGGCCGGCGCGGCTCGGCCCGCTGCGGGTGCCCGCCGGCGTGGTCGCGATCCGGCCGGTCCGGCTGCGCGACGCGGGCGAGTGGAGCCGGATCCGGCTCCGGGACCGGGCACACCTCGAGATGTGGGAGCCGACCGGCGTCGGCCCGTGGCCGGAACGCAACGCCTTCTGGTCATGGCCATCGCAGTGGGCGGCGCTGCGTTCGCTCGCTCGGCGTGGTCAGTGCCTGCCGTTCACGATCACCCTGGACGGGCGACTCGCGGGACAGATCACTGTGGGTAACGTCATCCGGGCGTCGCTACGGTCCGCCTGGATCGGCTACTGGGTGTCGTCCGACGTGGTCCGCGGCGGGGTCGCGACGGCCGCCGTCGCCCTCGTCACCGACCACGCCTTCGGCCCGGCCGGCCTGCACCGGCTGGAGGCCACCGTGCGGCCGGAAAACGCCGCCAGCCTGCGGGTTCTCACCAAAGCCGGGTACCGGCAGGAGGGGCTGTTCGAGCGCTACCTCGACGTCGCCGGGGCCTGGCGGGACCACTACTGCTTCGCCGTGACGCGGGAAGAGACCGGGCCCGGGCTGGTGTCCCGGCTGGTCGCGGCGGGTCGAGCCGACTACGCCTGACCGTGATTACCCACCTGGGTCGGTAGCCGCGTTACCACATGCTGTGAGATTCACCTAATCCGGTGAGGCATTTCCGTGATCCAACCCGGCGAGCCTCCGTCCGATCTGTTACTCCTGTGACTAGCGTGATTTCAGGTGAAGGATCGGGGGAGGTGACGGGAGATGCCCAGCTCGGTGATCATCGTCGCGCTCGCCGCGGCATGGCTCGTCGTTCTCGTGCCCATGGTCGCGCGCAAGCGGCAGCAGGTCGCGAGGACGACCGACTCCGCGATGGCGGCCAGGGTCGTGCGCAGTGGTGGTGGTGGACGCAACGAAGACCGGGAGGAATTCGCCATGTCCGACAGTCCCGAGAAGACCCGGCCGTCGGTCGAGGACGACCTCGCGGAGCTGGAAGCGGACCTCGAACTCGAGGACGACTTCGAGGATCCGGAGCCCGACCCCGAGCCGCTTCCGCAGCCGAAGCGCGAGTCGCGCGCCTCTCGCGCTGAACGCGACCGGCCGGGCTACCGCCCGGGCCGGGGCGGCTTCGACCCCGAAGCGGCCGAGATCGCGGCGCGGGCGAAGTACGGCTTCCGGCAGCGGGTCGTCGTCATCCTGCTCGTGATCGCGGTCGCGACGGCCGCGGTCGCCGGCTTCCTCGTGCCGCTGGTCTGGTGGGGCCACGCGATCGTCGACGTCGTGCTCGTCGGGTACCTCGTGTACCTGCGCCGGCAGGTGCGCATCGAGGAAGAGATCCGGCAGCGTCGGCTCGCTCGCTTCAACAGCACTCGTGCGCCTCGGCGTGCTTCGGTGGAGGAGTCCGCTCCGGTCGAGGAGGAGGACCACGCCGAGGACGTCGAGGTGGTCGAGCCGGTTCGCCGGGAGGTCGTCGAGCGTCGTCCTTCGCCTACGTCGCGGATCCGGCGTAGTGCCGTGGTGGTCGATCTCGATGATGAGGACCCGGCGTTCGAGGAGCTCGATGAGCCTGGGACCGGGCCTTATCGGCGTGCGGTGGGAGAGTGACCCCCCTGCGTGGGGTGCTCGTGGGGCACTGCTAAGCTCTACGAGCACAACCAAGGGGCTGTAGCGCAGTTGGTAGCGCGTCTCGTTCGCATCGAGAAGGTCAGGGGTTCGATTCCCCTCAGCTCCACAATCTGAAAGGCCCGCACCTCACAGGTGCGGGCCTTTTTGTGTGCGACTTCGGAGTCGCACAACCCGCCCGACGTCGTCATGACAGCGTCTTCAGCCAGCTCGTCACCACACCGAAGTACGTCGGGGCGTTGGGGGCGTAGTTGATCGCGTGGCCGTAGCCGTTCAGGATGTACGTCTGCAGGGGGCCGCCGAAGTAGGGGGCTTCCGATGCCCTCAGCGCTTCCGGGGATGTGCAGTCGCTGCCCAGGGTTCCGCAGAAGTGGGGGTCGTTGCCCACCACCAGCAGCACCGGGACCGTGATCTGCTGTGAAGCCGGTGTCACCACCGTCGTCAGCGTCAGGCTGTCCACCGCCTCCGTCGTCGCGAACACGTCCTTTGTGGACTCGTCGTACGCGATGGCCGCCGGGTCGAGGGGGCCTGGGGTGTGGAAGGCCGTGTAGCGGGTGCCGGGGCTCGTCGTCAGGTAGGCCGCGTCGCGGCCCGGGACCGCCGGGTCCAATGGGGCCGGGATCATGTTGGCCAGCACCGGGATCACCGTGATCAGGTTCATCCGGTGGGTCATTCCCGTCACCAGGACGCCGTCCACATCGTGGTAGCGGCCGGCCTCGATCATGGCCATCGCCGAGCCGATCGAGTGGCCGCCGATGATCACCTTCGGGAAGCGGGGGCGCACCGACTGGATCACCTGGTGGGCCGCCGTTGCCTGGACCGTCGCGCTCAGGAGGGCGCTCAGGGGCTTCGAACTCGCTCCCGTGCCTAGGCGGTCCAGAGCCAGGGTCGCGACGCCCGCGTTGTTCATCGCCAGGCGGAACGAACGGGTCTCCGGGGTGTAGCCGATGTCCCAATAGGACGCGTTGTACGTACCGCCCGGGATCAGGACCACCACCGTCGTCGCGCCCGGTGGGGTGCACAGGCGGCCGTGCATCGTCTGGGGGAGGAGGGCCACCGTCACCGGGACGTTCAGGTCCTCGCACGTCGTCGTGGCCGCTCGGGCGGGGGCCGGGAGGAGAGTCATCATCAGGAAAACCGCAGCACAAACACGTAAGCGGAGCACGGGGGGTACGACCTCCAGCTAGTGACGGGGGACAGCCGTCATCGGCAGGCTGTCCGGGTAGGCGGCCGAGGTGAACTTGACGCGCACGGGGTGGTTCGGGAGCGGGACCAGCCGCCAGTGCGCGGCCACCGTGGCCACCGTGATGACGATTTCGTTCTGGGCGAAGCGGTTTCCGATGCACTGGCGATTGCCCGCGCCGAACGGGATGAACGCGCCCTTCGGCAGTTCGGCGGTGCGTTCCGGGGCCCAGCGGCCGGGGTCGAAGCGGGCCGGGTCGGGGAACGACGCCGGGTCGTGGTGCAGGGCGTGGGGGCTGACGATCACCTCGGCGCCTTCCGGGAGCCGGACGTCGCCGAGGTCGACCTCCTCGAGGGTGCGGCGCATCAGCATCCACAGCGGGTACAGGCGCAGCACCTCGTCGACCACCTGGCGGAGGTAGGTCAGCTGCCCGAGGTTCTCGGCGGTCACCGGTCGGCCGCCCAGCACCTCGTCGAGCTCCGCGTGCACCCGCGCCTCCACTTCGGGGTGCCTGCCGAGCTCGTGGAACGTCCAGGCCAGCGCCAGCGCGCTCGTCTCGATGCCCGCGGTGAGCAGCGTGAGCACCTCGTCCCGCGCCTGCTCGTCGGTCATGCCGGCCAGCAGCAACGTCGACAGCAGGTCGCCGTGGTCGGTGCCCTCGGTCCGCCACTCGCGGATCACCGCCAGCACGATCGCCTGCATCCGCGTGATCGCTTCGTCGAACCGGCGGTTCCCGGGAACCGGCAGCTTTTCGACGAACTTCGGCGACAACGCGCGAATCATTCCCTGCTGGATGATCAGGTAAATGGATCTCCGCGCCTCGGCGATCGCCTCTTTTCCCAGTTCCGTGGAGAACAGCGCCTCGCCGACGATCGTCACCGCGACGCGCTGCATGTCCTCGTCGATCTTCCGGACTTCGCCGGCCCGCCAGGAATCGGCGAGATCGGCCGCCGCGCGCCGCATGATCTCCGTGTAGGCGATCAAGCGGTCGCGGTGGAACGCCGGCTGCATCAGCCGTCGCTGGTGCCGGTGGAAGTCACCGTTCGAAAGCACCAAGCCATTTCCGACGAACGGCCGGAACTTGTCGAACATGGCGCCCTTGCGGAACTTCGGACCGGCCGTGACCAGCACTTCGTGTGCCAGCCGCGGGCTCGTGACGAAGTAGGTGGGGGCCGGACCGAGGTAGAGTTTCACGATCTCGCCGCGCTCGTGCAATGAACTGGTGAATGCGAAGCGTTGCCTCAGCAGTGCCGGGGTGTGCCCGAGAAAAGGCCACCGGCCCGGGGCGACCGGGACGGTCATGTGGACTCCTCGTTGCGCCATTGTGTGGATTTCCCAAGGAGACGGCCTACGGTAGGCGCGTCCGGTCGAACGGTACAGTGCCCGATCGGGTGGCGCGGGCTCACGCATATGGCGCAGTGGACGAATCCGCAGAAATCGCTAAGCTCTTTCCGGCCGACAGACTGAGAAGGTGTTCTTCGTGACCCGATCACCGGAATGGGTACCGCCGGGTGTCGATATCTCCGTGCCGAGCATGGCGCGCACGTACGACTTCATGTTGGGCGGCGGGCACCACTTCGCCGTCGATCGCGCGGTGGGCGAGCAGATCGAACGCGCGATGCCCGGCCTGCGGGACGCCGCGCGCGTGAATCGCGCGTTCCTCGGGCGCGCGGTGCGGTTCATGACGGCGCAAGGGATCCGGCAGTTCCTCGACATCGGCTCGGGGATCCCGACCGTGGCGAACGTGCACGAAGTCGCGCAGGCGCAGGACCCGGACTGCCGCGTGGTGTACGTCGACCGCGACCCGGTGGCGGTCGCGCACAGCGAATTGATGCTCGTCGGCAACGATCGTGCAGCGATAGTACACGCAGACATGCGAGATCCGGAGAAAATTTTCGATGCGCCACAGGTGCGTGCTCTGCTCGATTTCGAAAAACCGATCGGGCTGCTGATGCTCTTGATGCTGCACTGGGTTCCCGACGAATCCGGCCCGCTCGAACTCCTCGCGCGCTACGGCGCGGTGCTCGCGCCCGGCAGTTTTCTCGCCATCACCCACGTCACCGGTGATCACCAGGGCGAAAACCTCGGAGAGGCGACGGAGGCGATCAAGGAAAGCCGGAGCCCCGATCAAGTGAACCTGCGGACGCACGCCGAAGTCTCCGAGCTCTTCGCGGGTTTCGAAATCGTCGAACCCGGATTGGTCGGCTGCGGGGAATGGCGGCCGGCCGGGCCGGCGGACATCTCCGCCGCCGCCGAGATGAACATGCTGGTCTACGCCGGAATCGGCCGGAAGAACTGATCGGACGCGTTCCATGCCGATGCTCGACTCCCAGCCGGACCGGCCCGCGGTTCCCGACCCGGACCGCGGGCGGTCCCTGCTCGCCCGGAAATGGGCGTACCTGCTCAGCGGCGTCACCGTCGTTTCGCTGAGCCGCGAAGAACTCGACGCCGAGCTGCGCGGCGTGCTCGGCACGTTGTGCGACTGCCTGCGCGCCACGACCGCGGACACCGCGCCCGCCGAGCGGATCGGCGGGCGGCTGGTCGGCCTCGGCTACGTCGGCGAGCCCGGGCTGCGGTGCACGCTCGACGTCCTCGCGAAGGGCCTGCCCGGCCTGCCTGAACTCCAGGCGGTGGACCGCTTGGCCGAACGGATCGCGCTGACGCTGGGCGCGCTCTCGTGCGGGTTCCTGCTCGCGCACGAGCGCAGCGTCCTCGACCAGCAGGAGATCATGCACCTCTCGCTGCTCAAGGCGGTGCGGGACGCCCAGTGGCACCTCAAGGAAAGCGAAAGGCGCTTCGAAGAGGTGGTGACCTCGTCGGCGAGCGGCATCGCGCTGGTCGCCCTGGACGGCCGGATCGTGCGTGCGAACGCGGCGCTGGCCGAGATGCTCGGGCACCAGCCCGGCGAGCTGACCGGGTCCGTGCTGTACGACGTCGTCCACCCCGAAACCGTCGGCGTCCTGCGCGAGGCGATGGTGGCGCTGCTCGAGAGCGGCAAGGAGCGGGTCCGGCAGTCGCAACGGCTGCTGCGCAAGGACGGCGACGTCGCCCGCATCTCGCTCACCGCGTCCCTGCTGCGCGACGCCGAGGACCGGCCGGGGCACTTCGTCGTCGTGGTCGAGGACGGCACCGAACTGATGCTGCTGCAAGGGGAACTGAGCCGCCAGGCCCTCCACGACGTCCTCACCGGGCTGCCGAACCGGCAGTACTTCGGCACCCACCTGGAGACGGCGCTGCGGCGCGCCGACCCGGTGTACGGCGTGACGCTGTTCCACGTCGACCTCGACGCGTTCGGGATGGTCTGCAACAGCCTCGGCCGCCGGATCGGCGAGCAGCTGCTGATGCACTTCGCGCAGCGGCTGAAGGCGGTGATGGCCGGGGAGAACGCGATGATCGCGCGGTTCCACAGCGACGAGTTCGGCATCCTGGTCGAGAACACGGCGACGACACCGGACATCGGCACGATCGTGCGCGCCATCAACGACGAGCTCGCCGAGCCGTTCTTCGTCGACGGGCACGGGCTCGCGCTGTCGGCCAGCGCGGGCGTGGTGCACCGGCCGTCGAAGGGCATCGACCCGGTGGAGCTGCTGCGCGCGGCGGACCAGACGCTCCGGCGGGCCAAGGCGCGGCGGCGCGGCCAGTGGAAGATGTTCGACCGGGAGGCCGACGCCGAAGACCGGCGGACGCAGAAGCTGGCCGTCGGCATGGCCGGGGCCTGGGAGCACGGCGAGATCAGCGTCCGGTACCGGCCGATGGCGCGGCTGGCCGACGGCGGGGTGGCCGGTGTCGAGGCCCGCCTGCACTGGGACCGGCCGGCGGAACCGGTGCCGGCGCACGAACAGTGCGCGGAGCTCGCCGAGTCGACCGGGCTGGTGCTGCCGCTCGGCGACTGGATGCTGCACGCGGCGGGCCGCCAGGGCGAGTGGTGGCGGCAGCGCGCGGGGTTCGGGCTGCCGATGGTCGCCGGCCTGACCGGGCACCAGGTGTCGGACGACGCGCTCGGCACACGCGTGACGCGGCTGCTGGCCGACACCGGCCTGCCGCCGGAGCAGCTGATGCTCGGCGTGCCGGTGGGCGCGCTGCCGGTGTCGGGGGTGATCGAGAACGTCACCGCGCTCGCCGACCTCGGCGTGCACGTGATGCTCGACGACTTCGGGCTCGGGCCCGACGACCTGCGGGCCGTGCAGGACCTGCCGGTCGACATCGTGCGCGTCGACCGGCGGCTCGCCGAATGGCAGGCGTGGTCGGACTCGACGTTCCTCGGCGCGCTGGTGCCGCTGGTCCGCCAGGTCGGCGCGACGCTCGTCGTCGACGGCATCCACACCGAGGACCAGGCGAGCTGGTGGCACTCGGCCGGCGCCGAGCTGGCGACGGGCGACTACTTCGGGGTCGCCGAACCGGCCGCCGAGCTCGCCGGGCAGTTCGCCGGCACCTGAGCCCGCCACCGGGTGAGGCCGACGGCGAAGAGGACGATCACCATGCCACCGACCACCCGCGGGGTCAGCGGTTCGCCGAGGAAGAGCGTGCCGAGGCCGATCGACACGACCGGGAGCAGGTAGCCGACCGTGGCGGCGGCGGTCGGGCCTTCGTCCGCGATCACGCGGTAGTTGAGGTAGAACGTGATCCCGGTGCCGAAGACGCCGAGGATCGTGACCGCGGCGAGCGCCGTGAGGTTCACCTCCGGCGCGGTCCCGGCGACCGGCAGGGCGAGCGCCGTCAACGCGGTGGCCGTCGTCAGCTGGGCGGCCGAGAGCGCGAGCGGGGCGCCGTTCTGCGGGAGTTTCCGTGCCATGTAAGCGAACGCGATCGCGTAGCTGAGGCCGGCCGCGAGCAGGGCGAGGGCGCCCGTGCTCAGCAGGCCCTCCTGGTCCCACGGCGCGAAGATCACCACGACGCCGGCGAAACCCAGGGCCAGCCCGAGCAGGCGCGCCGGGCCGAGCCGTCGTTCCGTGCCCAGCGCGACGCCGATCAGGAGCGACCACAACGGGGTCGTGGCGTTCATGACCCCGGCGACGCCGGAGTCCACCGTGCGTTCCCCGATGCCGAACAGCGCGAACGGCAGCGCGTTGCAGAAGAAGGCGGCGACGATCAGCCGTCCCCACGTGCCGCGGTCGCGCGGAAGCCGCTGGCGGGCCGCGAAAGCCAGCGCCAGCAGCGTCAGCGCGCCGAGCGCGCAGCGGATCAACGTGAGGTGGACGGGGCTCAACCCGGTCAACGCCAGCTTGATCCAGAGGAACCCCGAGCCCCACAGCAGAGCCAGTACCGCGATGCGCACCCAACCAGTCACGTGCTCCACGGTGCCGAAGCGGAACCGTCAGGACAAGTGAAAAGTCCTGGACGGATCGTTAAGGGATGCTACAGCGTTGGGCGCGGGTGATCCCCGAAATCACATCGGGTGTTCCAGCCACACGTTCGGCTCGACGTACGTCGCCGTGTCGTGGGCGATCGATGCGAACACCGGGGCGATGCCGCCCGGGATGAAGTTCTCGCCCTCCTGGAGTTTCACGCCCGTCCAGGCGCGCCAGTCGGCCAGCGAGCCGGCCAGGGTGACCGCGAACGGGCAGACCTTCACCACGCGCGCGCCGAGGCGTTCGTGGGTGCGCAGCCAGCGGTCGGCGAGCAGGCCGTCGGGACGGCGCCGCGCCGCGTACTCCGGCATCGGGACGCCGGGTTCGGCCTCCTTGCCGATCGGGCGCACCGACACGATCAGCTTGCGCAGCCCCGTTTCCGCGGCCCTCGCCTTCAACGCCTTGAGCATCGGCGCCGACAGGCCGGTGCCGCGCAGGTGCGGGGCGATCACGACTTCCAGCGCGCACAACGCGTTCGGCTCGCGGCCGTCCAGCACGTCCTGGGCGGCCCACTCGATCGCCTGGTCCCAGCCGTGGTCCGGCAGCTCCGTGCGGTCCGGGGCCGGGTAGGCCAAGGGGACCGAAAGGGCGCGGGCCATCGGTGTGCCGTCGTTGTCCAACGCGATCAGGAAGTACCGCGGCCACAGGCGCAGGAACCGCTCGCCGGTGATCATCCGGCCGCTCGCGCCCTGGTAGATGAACTGGCCGCCGACGTCGCCGAGGTTCAGGGCGGCGTCGAGCAGGTCGGGGCGCTCGGCGAGATCGACAACGCGCATGGGCCCAGTGAAACGGAAAGATCACCGCCGGGATAGCGGCATCCGGGCGACGGTCAGCGCAACGCCTTCTGCCGCCGGGTCAACGCCGACGGGTCGAGGTTCGCCTTCGTGCCGGCGTCGTGGCCGTCGAGGTAGCCGCTGCCGGACAGCCGCCGGGGCGCGGCCGAGCGCAGGTCGCCGTACTGGGAGTCGAACGCGTGCTGCACCATCTGCGCGCGGTCGCGGACGACCAGCTCCGCCGACCGCTCGCCGGGGACCGCCGTGCGGACGGCTTCCGATTCGGCGTGGGTGAGCCGCTCGTGGACCGCGCGCGCGAAGCCGTGCAGCCACGTGCGGCGGTAGGCGGCCAGCGACTCGCCGGGGAAGAAGCCGTCCGGCCGGACGCGGGTGAGCTGGGTGCTCGCCTGCAGCAGGAGGCTGGTGAACAGCAGCTCCACGCGGCCGAGGTCGGAGTGGTAGCCGAACACCGTGACGCTCTCGACCTTCTGGCCGTAGCGGTGCAGCAGCGTCCGGCAGCGCAGCGGGTACGCGACCGAGGTGAGCAGGCTCGCCTTGTCCCGGCTGTACGGGTCGTTCATCGGGATCTTGAGCGTGCCGATCTCGTCGGCGGTGGCACCGGACGCGGCGAGCATCGCCTGGTCGATCCCGTACCGCGCGACCAGCTCGGCGGCCTTCCGGTTGTACGCCTCGGCTTCCGCCTCGGTGACCGCCGGGTCCTCGGCCTTCGCCAGCAGCTTGCGGATGCGCTCGAGCTGCGGGTCTGACTCGGTCATGGTGGGAGGGTATTCGATCAGGTGTTCGGGCGCGTGCACCGGGTCACAGCGTGTCGCGGACCGCCCGGGATGGGGAGGCGGCGCAGGGTGGCGTACGGCGGTGACGAGCTCGTCGCGTTCGCCGGGTGCGGACGATCGTGCGTCAGGTCCTGGTCGTCGCCGAAGCCGAGCGGTCGCGCTGGGGCGTGACCGTCCCGGTGGGCTACCGGGTGGTGAGGTGGGCGCCCGGGCTGCGCCGCGGTTCACAAGGGGACCGGGGAGATCGCCGGGTTCACCGAAGTGTGCGTGCGCCCGCGCCGGCCGGACTGGGGCTACCAGCGGGACACCGCGGCGCAGCACCGCGCACGGTCTGGGGCGCTGGGGCAACCGCGAACTCGGCCTCCGCTCGCTGCCGGCCGTGCTCGCCGTTCGGCAGGACCTCGGCGCGCTCCTCAGCCCAGGTAGGCGTCGAGCGTGACGGCCAGCGCCGCCTCCGGGGAGGGTGCGAAACTCGCCCCCGCCAGGCCGCCCCACAGCCACAGCTGGGCGAGGCCGTGCAGTGCCGCCCACAGCGACGCCGCCACCAGCCGCAGGTCGGCGCCCGAGCGCGCGACCGGTGTCGGGACCGCCGCCACCAGCACGGCGAACGTGTCGAACACCGCGCTCGCCGCCGCCGAGAGCGCCGGGTCGTCCGCGTCGACCAGGTCGCGGCGGAACATCAGCTCGAACATCGCCGGGTTGGTCAGCGCGAAGTCGAGGTAGCTGTGGCAGGCCGCGGTGAGCCGCTCGCGCGGGGAGTTCTCCGGCAGCGTCTCCCGGCGGGCGAGCAGGTCGGCGTACCCGCGGGTCGCGACGGCGGACAGCAGCTCGGCGCGGCCGGAGAAGTGCCGCAGCGGCGCGCCGTGCGAAACGCCGGCGGCCTTCGCGATCCCGCGCAGCGTCACCGCGTCGACGCCTTCGCCGGCCAGCAGCTCGGACGCGGTGTCGATCAGGCGTTGCCGGGTGCCCACGCTTCGTCCCTCGTCATGGGGAGCAGGTCCGGGCGCTTCGGCAGGAAGCCGTCGCCCGGCTGGCGGCCGATCAGCCGGTTGCGCGTGCGCGTCACGGCGACCGGCAGCACCTCGCGTAACAGCCAATGCAGGTCGGCACGCCAGTTTCCCGCGGCCGCGGTGCCCGGCAGCGGCGCCAGCCAGCCGGGGTCGTACTCGAGCCCGAGCCGGCCGAGGACGTACGCGGCGAGCCGGCGGTGCCCGAGCTCGGACAGGTGCAGCCGGTCGGCGCCGAAGTAGCGGGAGTCGGTGACGGCCTGGTCCGGCCACAGGTCGATGAGCAGCGCGCCGTAACTGACGGCGGCTTCGCGGATGGCCTCGTTGAGCGCGACGATCCGCGGCCGCATCCGCTGCCCGAGCGGCATCCGGGTGGAGATGTCGCTGAGGGTGAACGTGACGACGGTGGGCGAGATTTCGGTGCACGCGCGGATCGCGGCGTCGACGCGGCGGGCGACCGTGCGCGCGTCCCAGCCCCGGCTCATCACGTCGTTGCCGCCGCCGAAGAGCGCGATCAGGTCCGGCTCGAGCCGCGTCGCGGCCGGGACCTGCTCGGGCACGATCTGGTCGAGCCGCCGTCCGCGCACGGCGAGGTTGGCGTAGCGGAAGTCCGGCTCGCCCGCCGCCAGCCGGGCGGCGACGAAGTCGGCCCAGCCGCGGTAGTGGTCCTGCCCGGGGTACGGGTCGTCGAGACCTTCGGCGCAGCTGTCGCCGAGGACGACGAAACGGTGGTGGCTCATCCCGATCTCCGTAACCCGTGGTTCACCTTGTGGACACTGTCTATCAAACTTCTGTAGACGGTGTCTACTTCGGGTCCGGACGCGCCCGCAACACCGGCGCGGGTAGCGTGTCAGCGAGACGTGGTCCAGGGCCGGAGCTTCTCCGGGTTGCGCATCGCCCAGATGCGCGTGATCCGGCCGTCGGCGACGTCGAACGCGTACACGGCCGCGAGGTCGTCGCCGCGCTGGAGGAGCAGGCCCGGGAGGCCGTTGACCGCGCGCTCCACGAGCGTCAGGCCGCCCGCGGCGAGCGCCGCCACGTACCGCGCGACCGGCTCGCCGCCTTCGATCGGGGTCAGCGCGGCGCGGACCACGCCGCCGCCGTCCGCCGTCAAGGTCGCGGCCGGGTCGAGGAGGGCGACCAAGGCGTCGATGTCGCCCGCTTCCCACGCCTGCTTGAAGTCCCTGATCACCTCGGCGTGCCCGGTGGCGGTGGTCGCGGGGCGAGCCCCGCGGACGCGGCGGCGGGCCGACGAGGCCAGTTCGCGGCACGCCGCCGGTGTGCGGCCGGTGATCGCCGCGACCTCGGTGAACGCGTACCCGAAGACGTCGTGGAGGACGAGCGCGACCCGCTGGGCCGGGGTCATCGCTTCGAGCGTCACGAGGAAGGCCATGGTGACCGACTCGTCGAGGGTGATCCGGTCGGCGACCGAGTCGGCCTGGTCCGGCACGGGCTCGGGCAGCCACTCGCCCACGTACCGTTCGCGCCGGGCACGCGCGGAACCCAGCACGTCCAGGCAGATCCGGCCGGCGACCGTCGTCAGCCACGCGCCGGGCGAGGAGATCGCGTCGCGCCGGGCCGGCGAGAGCGCGTACCAGCGGACGTAGGTCTCCTGCACCGCGTCCTCGGCTTCGGCCAGGGAGCCGAGCAGCCGGTAGGCGAGGTTGAGCAGGTGACGGCGTTCGCCGTCGACGGGTGTCGTCATGTCCCCTCCGACGACGCAGCTCCTTCGAACGTCAGCCTGACATCCCGCCGCCCTGCTTCGTCGTACCCCTCGAAGCCGAACCGAACAGGGGAAAACGATGATCGAGATCGGAATCGTGCTGGGCAGCACCCGGCCCGGCCGCGTGGGGGACCAGGTGGCCCGGTGGGTCCACGAGCGGGCGAGCCGGCGCACCGACGCCCGGTTCACGCTGATCGACCTGCGCGACCACCCGCTGCCCCACCTCGAGCAGCCGCCCGGATTCTCGGGGCAGTACTCCGACGAACGCACCCGGGCCTGGGCCGCGACCGTCGCCGCGTGCGACGGGTTCGTGCTGGTCACGCCGGAGTACAACCACTCCGTTCCCGGCGTGCTCAAGAACGCCATGGACGTCGTGCACCCCGAGTGGAACACCAAGGCCGCCGGGTTCGTCTCCTACGGCGGCGTCGGCGGGGCCCGGTCGGTCGAGCAGCTGCGGCTGGTCTGCGGGGCCCTGCAGCTGGCGGACGTGGCCCCGCAGGTCACGCTGCCGCTGGCGACCGAGTTCGCGGACCGCGCCACCTTCGCGCCGGGCGAGCACCAGCTCACCGCGCTGGACACGGTGCTCGACCACGTCGTCGCCTGGAGCACCGCGCTCGCCCCGCTGCGGCGCGGGGACGCCGAGGCCGCGATCCGTGGCCGCATCGACGCGATGATCGACGGCCTCCGGAGCAAGGACCTCGAAGCGCTGCGGCGGAGCTACGCCGCGGACGTCGTGTCGTTCGACGTCGAGCCGCCGCTGCAGCACGTGGGCGTCGACGCGAAGCTGAAGAACTGGGCGAAGGTGTTCACGATCTTCGAGGAGGTGGACTACGAACTGCGCGACCTGACCGTCGCGGTGAGCGGAGACCTCGCCGTCGGGCACGGCTTCGGCCGGGTCAGCGGGACGCTGAAGAACGGCGTCACCACCGCGGGCATGTGGGTCCGGGCCACGTTCGTCTTCCGGGACACCGGCGACGGCTGGGTGATCGGCCACGACCAGGCGTCCGTGCCGTTCGACATGGCGACCGGGCGCGGCCTGACCGACCTGGAACCCTGACGGCTCAAGCGAGCCGGGCGCGGTGGGCCGTCACGGCGGCCCGCCGCGGATCGGCCGCGGGGAGCGTCTTGAGCAGCGCGTCGAGCACCGCGAAGTCGTCGACGCCGCAGGCGGTTTCCCAGAACGACCACAGCACGCTCGCGTCGCCGCTGTTGAGCGCCACCTGACGCACCTGCGCAGTAAGGGATTCGCGCTCCTCGCGGATCGCCGGCGCTTCCGAGTCCGGCAGCAGCGGACCGCGGAAGGCACGCAGGACGTCGGCGGGCGAGCCGGTGCGCAACGCCGTGCGGGCGCGGGTGAAGTCGGCGTCGACGTCCGCCGCCAGCCGGTACGGGCGCGTCTGCACCACCGACGCGCCCAGCTGGGAGCGCAGCCGGTGGATCTCCGCGCGGACCGTGACCGGGTTGCCCGACTCGCCGTAGAGCTGCAGCGCCAGCCGTTCCGCCGAGAGGCCGTTCGGGTGCAGGCTCAACAGGGTCAGGATTTCCGCGTGCCGCAACGTCAGTGGCACCTCGCGACCGTCCACAGTGGTTGAGAACGCGCCGTCCGCGAGGTACTCCAGCGACAGCCGGGACCGCGGCCCGCCACCGGTGGACGGCGACGACAGCCGCAGCAGGTAGCCCTCGGCCAAGGGTTCCACCGTCGCGATGCGACCGTCGGGCAGGGTCACCGTGCCGCCGCCGCGCCGCACGTCCACAGTGGACGGCAGCAGGCACGCCTGCGCGGCGAGCACCCGGCCGCCGGCCGAAAGCAGTGCGCCGGGGCGGCCGCGCAACGCGTCCAGGTGCGGCATGTTGACCCGCCGCAGCTGCTCGTCACGGATCGCGAGCTGGGCGCGCAGCTGGCCTTCCGCGAGCTGCGCCGTCGCCGTGACCAGCGAAAGCATGGCCGGGTGCACCGTGCGCAACGGCCCGCTGACGTCGATCGAGCCGAGCAGCACGCCGGTTTCGGGGTCGCGCACCGGCGCCGCCGCGCACGTCCACGCGTGGTAGCGGCGGACCAGGTGCTCGGCGGAGTAGATCTGCACCGGGTCGCCGGTCGCCAGCGCGGTGCCCATCGCGTTCGTGCCGATCGCGGCTTCGCTCCACCGCGTGCCCTCGGTGAGGCCGACGCGGTCACCGCGCAGCAGCTGGCCCGCCGCGCCCTCGCGCCACAGGATCAGGCCGTCGGCGTCGGTCACGATCATCACGTGCTCGGCGTCGTCGGCGATGCTCACCAGCATCTGCCGCAGCACCGGCAGCACCGGCGCCAGCGGGTGGGCTTCCCGCAGGGCCGCGAGGTCGCCGGTGTCGTAGACGAACGGCGCTTCGCCCTCGTCCGGGTCGACGCGGGCGGCGAGCGAGCGGTTCCAGGAGTCGGAGACGACCGACCGCGGCGGCCGGGGCCCGGGAACGCCCTGGAGCACCGCCTCGCGGACGTGCTCCAGTAGCCGCGCGTAGGACTCGGGGTCGCGCAGCAGCTCCGGTTCGGGCGCCTCTGCCACGTCCTCCAGCGTAGAGAGCCAGCTCACAGGGGTGCAACGCGCGTGCAACGTTGCCGCACCTACCTTCGGCGGCCACCAGGTCACCCGTCACTCCGAGCAACGAGGCAGGGAAGATGGTCCAGTACGCCGCACCGAACACCGAAGGCAGCGTCGTCAGCTACGAATCGCGCTACGACCACTACATCGGCGGCGAGTACGTCCCGCCCGCGAGCGGCCAGTACTTCGAGAACCCGACGCCCGTCACCGGCAAGGTGTTCTGCGAGATCGCCCGCGGTAACGCCGAGGACGTCGAGAAGGCGCTCGACGCCGCCCACGGCGCCGCACCGGCGTGGGGCCGGACCTCGCCGGAGGAACGCGCGAACGTCCTGCTCAGGATCGCCGACCGGATGGAGCGCAACCTCGAGGCGATCGCCGTCGCCGAGGCGTGGGAGAACGGCAAGGCGGTCCGCGAGACCCTCGCCGCCGACATCCCGCTGGCCATCGACCACTTCCGCTACTTCGCCGGCGCGCTGCGCGCCCAGGAGGGCGGCATCTCGCAGGTCGACGAGAACACCGTCGCCTACCACTTCCACGAGCCCCTGGGCGTGGTCGCGCAGATCATCCCGTGGAACTTCCCGATCCTGATGGCGGTCTGGAAGCTCGCCCCGGCGCTGGCCGCGGGCAACGCGATCGTGCTCAAGCCGGCCGAGCAGACCCCGGCGTCGATCCACCTGCTGTTCTCGATCATCGGCGACCTGATCCCGCCGGGCGTGGTCAACATCGTCAACGGCTTCGGCGTCGAGGCGGGCAAGCCGCTGGCCTCCAGCAACCGCGTGCGCAAGGTCGCCTTCACCGGCGAGACCACCACCGGACGGCTGATCCTGCAGTACGCCAGCGAAAACATCATCCCGGTGACCGTCGAGCTCGGCGGCAAGAGCCCGAACATCTTCTTCGACGACGTCGCTTCGCGGAACGACGACTTCTACAACAAGGCGCAGGAGGGCTTCGCGCTCTTCGCGCTGAACCAGGGCGAGGTCTGCACCTGCCCGTCGCGGGCGCTGATCCAGTCGGGCATCTACGACCGGTTCCTCGGGGACGGCGTCGAGCGCGTCCGCAAGATCAAGCAGGGCCACCCGCTCGACACCGAGACGATGATCGGCGCGCAGGCGTCCAACGACCAGCTCGAGAAGATCCTGTCCTACATCGACATCGGCAAGCAGGAGGGTGCCGAGATCCTCACCGGCGGCACCCGCAGCGACCTCGGCGGCGAGCTCTCCGGCGGCTTCTACGTCGAGCCGACCGTGTTCGCCGGCGACAACAAGATGCGGATCTTCCAGGAGGAGATCTTCGGCCCGGTCGTGTCCGTGGCGAAGTTCGACGACTACGCCGACGCCATCAAGATCGCCAACGACACGCTGTACGGCCTCGGCGCCGGTGTCTGGTCGCGCGACGGCAACACCGCCTACCGCGCCGGCCGCGACATCCAGGCGGGCCGCGTCTGGGTGAACAACTACCACGCCTACCCGGCGCACGCGGCCTTCGGCGGCTACAAGGCGTCCGGCATCGGCCGCGAGAACCACAAGATGATGCTCGACCACTACCAGCAGACGAAGAACATGCTCGTCTCCTACTCCGACCAGGCGCTCGGGTTCTTCTGATGACCGAGCGCGTCGACCTGACACCGGCTGCCGCGGACCTCCTGCGGCAGCTGGTGTCACGCCACGGGCCGGTGATGTTCCACCAGTCCGGCGGGTGCTGCGACGGCAGCGCCCCGATGTGCTACCCGGCGGGTGAGTTCAAGACCGGGCAGTCCGACGTCAACCTCGGTGCACTGGAAGTGGAAGGCATCGAGGACGTGCCGGTCTGGATGTCCGGGCCGCAGTTCGAGTACTGGAAGCACACGCACCTGACGATCGACGTCGTGCCCGGGCGCGGGAGCGGGTTTTCCTTGGAGGCGCCCGAAGGCGTGCGCTTCCTGATCCGCTCCCGGCTGCTCACCGACGAGGAGTCCGCGGCGCTGAACTGAAGGCGTCGAACAACGCCGTGGCGAGCACCAGCCCTTCCCGGGCGACCGGGGCGAGCAGGTGCTCGTCCGGCGCGTGCTGCAGGCAGCCCGGGTAGGAGTGCGGCAGCCACAGCGTGGCCAGCCCGAGCACGTCGGTGAAGACGTGGTTGGGCAGGCCGCCGCCGAAGTTGGGCAGGAGCGCGACGGGCTTCTCCGCGACCGCGTCCAAAGTGGACTTGGCCCAGCCGACCCACGGGTCGTCCACCGGCGTGCGGCTGGCCAGGAAGCTCGCGTCGGCTCGGACGTCGAGCATCGGAAAGCCGTGCGCGGCGAAGTGTTTCCGGATGGCGGGTGCGACGCCGTCGACGTCGGTGCCCGCGACGTACCGCAGCTGCAGCACCGCGCGGGCGCGGCCGGGGATGGCGTTGACCGGGCGGTCGGCGTTCCCGGCGTCGAGCGCCAGCACCTCCAGGGTGTTCCAGCCGTAGAGCCGCTCGGCGGGCGTGAGCCGTTGATCGCCCCAGCCCTCGTCCGGTGCGTCGACGACCACGTCGGCCAGTGCGGCGCGCACGGTGTCCGGCAGTTCCGGCGGCAGCAGTCCGGGCACCCGGATGCGGCCGTGGCCGTCGACGAGGGTCGCGATCGCGGCGGCGAGCGTCGTCGCCGGGTTGCGCAGGATCCCGCCCCAGTTGCCGGAGTGGCGGGCGTCCGGGCGCAGGTCGGCGTCGAGGGTGAGCCGGATGCCGCCGCGGGCGCCGAGGAACAGCGTCGGTGTGGCCGCGTCGAGGCGCGGGCCGTCGGAGGCGATCAGGACGTCGGCGCTCAGCAGGTCCTTCTCCTGGGCCGCGAACTCCGTGAGGCCGGGCGAGCCGATCTCTTCGCCGGTCTCGAAGAGGAACTTCAGGTTGAAGCCGAGCTTCCCGCGTTCGGCCAGCACCAGCCGCAACGCCGTGAGGGTGATCAGGTGCTGGCCCTTGTTGTCCGCGGTGCCGCGGCCGTACCAGCGGTCGCCGTCCGCGGTGAGCGTCCACGGGTCGAGCCCGTCGCGCCACTGCCCGGCTTCCCCGACGACGTCGGCGTGGCCATAGCACAGCAGCGTCGGCAGGTCTTCTCCTTCCGTGCGGACCCCGACGAGGAACGGGCCGCCCGCCGGGTCCGGGTTGGCGTGCTGGGTGACGTCGCAGCCGAGGCCGGTCAGCGCCGGGGTCAGGACCTCGTCGAGGTACGCCTGGACGGCGGCGCGGCCCTCGGGGGCGTCGCTCACCGTGGGGTAGGCGACCAGCCGGGCCAGTTCGGTGAAGAGCGCACCGGAGTCGACGTGGGCGCGGGCCTTGCCGGGCAGATCCATGCCCGCCAGCCTAAAGGGGGTAAACTATACGAACGGTCGTGCTATCTTCGGGGGCATGAACGTCGACGGCGTGTATGTGGGGGAACCGAGCGTCCTGGGCCACCGGCGGGAGCAGCCGGTGCTGAGCGGGATCACGAAGGCGCGGGTCGCGGCGCCGGAGCTGACCTTGACCGAGCTGAACCTCGACGGTGACCGGCAGGCCGACCTCACCGTGCACGGTGGCCCCGACAAAGCCGTCTACGTCTACCCGGCCGAGCACTACGCGGCCTGGCGAGAAGACGGCTTCGAGGTCGAGACGGCCGACTTCGGCGAGAACATTTCGTTGTCCGGGATCACCGAGGACGACGTGCGGATCGGGGACGTCTGGGCCTGGGGCGACGCGCTCGTGCAGGTCTCGCAGCCGCGGTCGCCGTGCTACAAGCTCGCCATGAAGACCGGCCGCAAGGACATCACGCCGGCGATGATCGACTCCGGGCGCAGCGGCTGGTACCTGCGCGTGCTGCGGCCGGGCACGGTGCCGACGTCGGGGGCGGTCGAGCTGGTCGAGCGCGCGGCCGGGCCGACGATCGCCGAGGTCTACGTCATCTCCTTCGCGAACTACGGGCAGCTGCCGCCGGAGCGCGTCGAGGCGGCGCTGGACTTCGCCGACCGCGTGCTGGCGACGCCCGAGCTGGCCGTGTCGTGGAGCGCGGGCATCCAGTCCACTGTGGACCGCTGGCGGGCGCGGCGTGCCGGTTGACGGCCGGATCGCCCGCGGCGACGCGACCCGCCGCCTGGTGCTGCGCCGGGCGGTGGACGTCGCGTCGGTCGACGGCCTCGATGGGCTATCCCTCGGCCGGCTCGCCACCGAACTGGAGCTGAGCAAGAGCGGCGTGTTCGCGCTGTTCGGCTCCAAGGAGGAGCTGCAGCTGGCGACGATCGAGGCGGCGCTGGAGATCTTTCGTTCGTACGTGGTCACGCCGTCGCTCTCGGCCGAGCCCGGCTTGCCGCGGTTGCGGGCGATCTGCGAAAACTGGCTGGAGTACTCGGAAAAGCGCGTGTTCCCGGGCGGGTGCTTCTTCTTCAACGTCGGCGCGGAGTTCGACGCGCGGCCCGGCCGGGTCCACGACGCGGTGGCCGCGGCGAGCGGCTCGTTCGCCGCGTTCATCCGCGAGTCAGCTCGCGAAGCAGTCGCCCTCGGTCACTTGGACGCGGACGCGGAAGTCCTGGCGTTCGAGCTGCACGCACTGGGCCGCGCGGCCAACGCCGACGCGGTGCTGAACGGTGGAACGCAGGCGTACGAGCTGGCCAGGCGAGCGATCCGCGCCCGCCTGGCCGGCGCGTAACTACTTCCAGTCGACCTGCGGGGAGCGGTAGAAGTTGATGCCCTGGGCGACCCAGCGCGGGGACTGCTTCGCCAGCCGCGCGCGGTAGGCGTCCCAGTCGTGCGTCGACTTCGGGGACCAGCCGATCTCCGCGATGCCCGGCAGGCGCGGGAACGCCATGTACTCGATGTCGGCGCTGGTGCGGAGCGTCTCGGTCCACAGCGGCGCCTCGACACCCGCGATCTGGTGCTCGCCGACGCCGGTCACCAGCGACGCCGGGTCCCAGTTGTACCCATCGCGAACCTCGATCAGCGCGGCCCAGTCCTGGCCGAGCGGTGTCGAAGCGTCGTACTTCATGTCCAGGTACGCGTAGTTCGCCGGCGACATCAGGATCTTGCTGCCGCGCGCCGCGGCCGCCGCGACGCTCGGGTTGTCGCCGCCGAAGTCCCAGTACTGCGGGACGGCCGACGCGGGCGGGTCCGACTTCGCGATCTCGTGCCAGCCGGTGACCTTCTTGCCGTACTCGGCGACGATCGGCTGCACCTTCTTCTCGAACGCGATGTAGTCCGCGGGCGGAGTGGAGTGCGCCTCGTCGCCGCCGATGTGCAGGTACGGCCCGGGGGTGATGGCCGCCAGCTCGCGGACGACGTCTTCGACGAACTTGTACGTGATCGGCGAGGAGATGCACAGCGAGCTGTAGCCGACCTCGGTGTCCGTGCGCACCGGCACGGCCTTGCCGTCGCAGTTCAGCTCGGCGTACGTCGACTGCGCCGCGTTGGTGTGGCCCGGCATGTCGATCTCCGGGATCACCGTGATGTGCCGCGAAGCCGCGTACGCGACGATGTCCTGGTACTGCGCCTGCGTGTAGTAGCCGCCCGGGTCGCCGTCGACGGCCGTCTTGCCGCCGACCGTCGCCAGCTTCGGCCAGCTCTTGATCTCGATGCGCCAGCCCTGGTCGTCCGCGAGGTGCAGGTGCAGGGTGTTGACCTTGTACTGGGCGATCTGGTCGACGTACCGCTTGACCTGGTCCGGTTTGAAGAAGTGCCGGGCGACGTCGAGCATCGCGCCGCGCTCGGCGAAGCGCGGGTAGTCGAGGATCGTGCCGCCGGCGACGGTCCACGTCCGGTGCTGCACGCGTTTCGCGTCGATCGCCGAGGGCAGCAGCTGCCGCAGCGACTGGACGCCGTCGAAGAGCCCGTCGGCGGTGTTCGCCTTCAGGGTGACGCCGTCGCGCGCGACCTTCAGTTCGTAACCCTCGGTGCCGATCCGCGCGTCGCGGCCCAGCTTCAGCGAGATCGCGGGCAGGCCCACGCTGTGCGGTACGACCGGCAGCGGGTAGCCGGTGGCCGGGCGGAGCAGGCCGCGCAGGTAGTCCGCGACCTGGCCGGCGCCGCGGTCGGCCGTGATCACGGTGAACGGCGTGAGCCGGAAGTCGCCGCGCGGGTCGGCCTTCGCGGACACAGGCGCCGGGACGACGTCGGTCACGCTGCGTTCCGGTGCGGCGGGGGAAGCCGCCGCCGCGGAGGCGGGCAGGCCGGCCGCCGTGAGACTCACGATCGCCGCGGTCAAGACGGCTCTGGACAAGCGCATCAGTGCACCTCCGGTCGGGGACTGCTCCCAAAGGTACAGACCAGCCGGAGCATTTGGAACTATCCTTAACGAAGGGCCTGCCGGATGGCGTCCAGCACGCTCGGGTCCTCGATCGTCGACGGCACGGCTTCGTCGCGGCCGTCGGCGATCGCGCGCATGGTCTTGCGCAGGATCTTGCCCGACCGCGTCTTCGGCAACGCGTCCACAATGGACACATCGCGGAACGCGGCGACCGGCCCGATGTCCCGGCGGACCATGGCCACGAGCTCGTCGCGCAGCTGCTCCTCGGGGATGTCCGCGCCCGCCTTCAACACGACGAACCCGCGGGGCAGCTGGCCCTTGAGCTGGTCGGCGACGCCGATCACGGCGCACTCGGCGACCGCGGGGTGCGCGGCGAGCACCGCCTCCATCGACCCGGTCGACAGCCGGTGGCCGGCGACGTTGATGACGTCGTCGGTGCGGCCCATGACGAACAGGTAGCCGTCTTCGTCGACGTAGCCGGAGTCGCCGGTCAGGTAGTGGCCCTCGTAGCGGGAGAGGTAGGCCTCGCGGTAGCGCTCGTCGTCGCCCCACAGCGTCGGCAGCGAGCCGGGCGGCAGCGGCAGCCGCACCGTGATGGCGCCTTCGCGGCCGGGCGGCAGCTCCTCGCCCGCCTGGTCGAGGATCCGGACGTTCCAGCCGGGCACCGGCTTGGTCGCCGACCCCGGCTTGACGGCCATCGGCTCGAGGCCGCGCGGGTTCGCGGCGATCGGCCAGCCGGTCTCGGTCTGCCACCAGTGGTCGATCACCGGCACGCCGAGCTTCTCGTGCGCCCAGTGGAGGGTCTCCGGGTCGAGCCGCTCGCCGGCCATGAACAGCGTCTTGAACGCCTTCAGGTCGTACTTCTCCAGCTCGCGCGCGTCCGGGTCGACCTTCTTGACGGCCCGCAACGCGGTCGGCGCGGTGAACAGCGCCTGGACGCCGTGTTCGGCGATGACCCGCCAGAACGCCCCCGCGTCCGGCGTGCCGACCGGCTTGCCCTCGTACACCACCGTCGTGGCGCCGACGAGCAGCGGCGCGTAGACGATGTAGGAGTGCCCGACGACCCAGCCGACGTCGGACGCCGTCCACCAGACGTCGCCGGCGTGGACGTCGTAGACCGCGTCCATCGAGTAGGCGAGCGCGACCGCGTGGCCGCCGGTGTCGCGCACGACGCCCTTCGGCTTCCCGGTCGTGCCGGACGTGTAGAGGATGTACAGCGGATCGGTGGCCGCGACCGGCACCGGATCGACCGGGTCCGCGCCCGCGGCCAGCTCGCGCCAGTCCCGCTCGCGCCCTTCGAGCGTCGCCGGGGCCTGCTCGCGCTGCAGCACGACGACGTGGTCCGGCTGGTGCTCGGTCAGCTCGAGCGCGGCCCGGATGATCGGCTGGTACTCGACCACCCGCGTCGGCTCGATGCCGCAGGACGCCGCCAGGATCACCTTCGGCTTCGCGTCCTCGATCCGCGCGGCCAGCTCCTTGGGCGCGAACCCGCCGAAGACCACCGAGTGCACCGCGCCGATCCGCGCGCAGGCCAGCATCGCGATCGCCGCCTCCGGCACCATCGGCAGGTAGACGATGACGCGGTCACCCTTGGTGACCCCCAGGGAGCTGAGCGCGCCGGCGAACCGCGCGACCGTGTCGCGGAGCTCTTCGTAGGTGTAGGTGCGTTGCCGTCCGGTCACGGGAGAGTCCCAGATCAGTGCGGCCTGGCCCCCGCGCCCGGCCTCGACGTGCCGGTCCAGCGCGTTGTACGAGGTGTTCAGCTCGGCGTCCGGGAACCACCGGAAGAAGGGCGGGTCCGACTCGTCGAGGGCCCGGGCCGGGGGCTTCGTCCAGCTGATCGCACCGGCCGCGGCCAGCCAGAACGCTTCCGGGTCCCGCAGGCTGTGCCGGTAGGCCTCGGAGTACGCGCCCATTGCCGCTCCTTCGCGTCGAACGTCCGCCGGACCCCATCATGGCGCGCGAGCGGCGAGCCCGCCGGATTCCAGGCACGCTGAAGACCCGGCAACCCCACGGCCGCCGGCTGCGTCCTAAGCTGGACCGCGGGGAAATGCCGCGAGACGGTGAGAAGTGAACACGGACAGTGAGGGGATCCGGCGGTGAACGGACTCGCGAGCGCGTTGCTCTCGCTAGCCCATTCCTTGTTCGGCCCGGGCTTCTGCCCCGGCGACTGGGTCTGGGCCACGAGTGCGGCCGGCGCGCTCGTCGCGCTGCTCCCGCCGATCGGCGCGCTGGCGGTGTCGATCATCCGCAAGGGCACCGGCAACCGCTACGACGCCACGACGTTGTCGGTGTTCGGGGCGATCGGCCTGGTCAGCGCGCTGATCCTGCCGTGGCTGCTGTCCAACGGCATCTCGGGTGTCTTCCGCGCCGAGCGGGCGGGCACGAAGTCCGGGCTGCCGCGCGCGGAGGCCGCGACGCTGGCGAGCGGCTCCTGCTGGGTGGACACGCAGAAGGAGTACCTGGGCGGCGGCCCGAACGTCTACGAGGTGCTGTTCTACAAGAACAACGCGGCCTTGCCGACCTTCGTGTACGTGGCCGCGTTCATCCTGCTGCCCGCCGGCTCGCTGCTGTTCGTGATGCTGCAGGGCCGCACCGCTTTCCGCCGCGGCCCGAAGTGGCCGTCCCGGTTCTTCTGGATCCCGTTCGCCGCGATGCTCGCGTTCAGCGTCGGCATGGAGGCGAACACCGCGCTGCACTTCTGGCTCGGCTTCCTGCCGTTCAGCGTGCTGGGCCTGATCCCGGTCGCGATGGTCGGGCCACCGCCGTGGTCGGTGATCAACCGCTCGGACGCGCCGCCGCGCCGTGAACCCGAGCCGTACCGGCCGCCGCCCCCGTCGCCGTCCCAGATGCAGCCCCGGCCGACCCCGCCGCCGCCACCGCCGCCGCCGGTCAACAAGCCGTACCCGAAGACGGCGCTGGCGTCGGCACCGGAACCGCCGCCGATGGCGGGCGCGCTGGCCGCGGCCCCCGGGCCGATCCCGCCGCCGCCCGGCTCCCGCAACGCCGGCGGCAGCCGCTACCGGCGCGTCAAGCAGCTCGGCGCGGGTGGCTTCGGCACGGTCTGGCAGGCCGTCGACACGCAGCTGAACCGCACGGTCGCGCTGAAGATCGCGCACGCGCCGGACCGCGACACCGCCGAGCGCATGCAGCGCGAGGCCCGCGCGCTGGCCGTGGTCAGCCACCCGAACTGCGTCAAGGTGTACGACCTGGCCGAGGAACCGGACGGCCTCGCGCTGGTCATGGAATACCTCGAAGGCCGTCCGCTGGCCGAGCTGGTCGACGGCCAGGGCCCGCTGGACGACGTCGCCGCCGGCCGCCTGTGGGCGACGATGGCGGGCGCGCTCGCCGCGGCGCACGAGAAGGGCGTCCTGCACCGCGACATCAAGCCGTCGAACATCGTGCTGGACCCGAGCGGCCTGGCCCACCTGATCGACTTCGGCATCGCGCGCAGCCAGGGCGATTCGAAGATGACGGCCACCGGGATGATGATCGGCACGCCCGACTTCGTCGCCCCGGAGCAGGCCATGGGCTCGGCGGCGTCCCCGGCGTCCGACGCGTGGCAGCTGGCGGCGACGATCAGCTACGCGCTCTCCGGCCAGCCTCCGCGCGGCACGCGCGAGACCCCGATGGCGGCGTTGATGGCGGCGGCCCGTGCGGAGCCGGTGTCGCGGCTGCCTCAGCGGAGCGCGCACGCGCGCCTGCTGGCGGCTTCGTTGGACCCCGAGCCGCGGCGTCGTCCGACGTTGACCTCGGTGCGCCGCGAGGTCGAGGGCTGGCTGTCCCGCGCGGGCAAGTCCGCGGACGGCCCGGTGACCCGCGTGGTGCCGCGGCAGCCGGGTGGCCAGGTGCCCCGCCGCTAGCCAGGCTTCACCGCTTCGAAGAGCACGAGCTGCTTCGGCTCCAGCCGGACGTCGACCTGTTCGAAGCCCGCCTTCTCGAGGCGGGCCGGGAACGTCGCCGCGTCGACGACGTTCATCGTGTCGCCGACGTGCAGCAGGCGGAACCTGAGGTTGAGCTGGCCGTCGCTGCCGCAGTAGGTGCCGCCCGGGCGCAGGACCCGGGCCGCTTCGGCGAAGATCGCGTCCTGCAGCTCGGCGGTCGGCACGTGGTGCAGCATCGTGAAGCACACCACCGCCGAAAAGCGGCCGTCCTCGAACGGCATTTCGGCGCCGCTGCCCTCGACGACCTCGGCGCGGTCGCCGAACTTCGCGCGCAGCAGCTCGGTCGACGCGGGGTCGATCTCCAGCACGGTCAGCTTCGGGACGGCCTCGAGCAGCACCCTTGTCGTGGCGCCGAAGCCGGGACCGATCTCGAGCACGTCGTCGCCGAGATCGCGGTCCGCCAGCCAGGGCGTCAGGCGCTCCTCGACGGTCGCGGCCCACTTCTCCGAGCTGCAGATCTTCCGGTGGATCAGGTTCATCGGCATGCGTCCGACGCTATTTCGGCGCGGGCGTGGCCGGAAGCCGATAGCGTGCCAGGTGATGTCGTCAACCGGTCAAGCGATGCTGCTCGGCGAGTTCGACCTGCCCGCCGGCACCTGGTTCCCCTGGCACGAACACCCCGTGCACCAGCTGGTCTGGTCGGCGCGCGGGGTCGTCGCGGTCAAGTCCGGGGACGCGGGCTGGGTGCTGCCGCCGACGCGCGCGCTGTGGATGCCCGCGGGCGTCCGGCACCGCACCGGCGCGCTCGGCCGGGCAGCGCTGCGGGGCATCTACGCCGACCCCGCGCTGTCGCCGGTGTCGTGGCCGGAGCCGCGGGTGGTCGTCGTCCGGCCCCTGCTGCGCGAGCTCCTGGAGTACCTGACCGGCGCCGGTGTCGCGCCGGCCGCCCGGGTGCGTGCCGAAGCGGTGGCGTTCGACCTGCTGGAGCCGCTCGACGTGGTGCCGATCGCGGTACCGCCGCTGACCGACCCGCGCGCCCGAGACGTCGAGCGGGTCCTGCTCGCGAACCCGGCCGATCCCCGCACGCTCGCCGAGTTCGGCCGGGCGGTCGGCGCGTCGGAGCGGACGCTGGCGCGGGCGTTCGCCCGCGAAGGCCGGATGCCGTTCGGGACGTGGCGCACGCAGGTGCGGCTGCGGGCGTCGCTGCCGCTGCTGGCCGCGGGCACGCCGCTGGCGACGGTGGCCCACCGCGTGGGCTACAGCTCGGCGAGCGCGTTCGTGGCGGCGTTCCGGCGCGCCGTCGGGGTCACGCCGGTGGCCTACTTCGCGGGCTAGCTACCGCCAGGAGGGCAGCCAGCGTTCGGCTTCCCACTGGCCGTTCGTGATCGCGATGCCGTTCAGGATCGGCCACAGCCAGGCGAAGTTCGCCACCACCAGACCGACGTACAGCGACACCACGAGCAGGCCGGTCCCGCGTCTCTCGAAGCCGCGCCGGGCGCTGCCCAGGATCTGGCCGAGGCACAACGTCAGGCCCAGCACCAGGAACGCGGCCAGCGGCGTCGCGTAGAAGAAGTACATCTGGCGGTCGATGTTGGTGTACCAGAAGACGTAGCCGCCGAGGTAGCCGACGAGCACGGCCGCGTAGCGCCAGTCCGCGCGGAAGATCGAGCGCCAGGCCGCCCAGCCGAGCATCGGGATCGCCGCCCACCACATGGCGGGCGTGCCGATCAGCATCGTCGCGCTGATGCAGCGGGACTCGCCGCAGCCGGTGGCTTCGCCGTTGTAGCTGTAGAGCATCGGGCGCAGGCCCATCGGCCACGTCCACGGCTTCGACTCCCACGGGTGCGGGTTGTCCTTGGGCGTGACCAGCGTTTCGTGGAAGTGCAGGACGTTCGCCGTGTAGTCGCCGAGCGAGCGCAGCGCCGGCGGCACCCACGCGAAGGCGCCCGGCGCGATGTCCTTGATCTCCGTGTAGTGCCGGTCGGTGGCGGTCTCGCTGGCGAACCACGCCCAGAACGCGGCGAAGTACATGAGGAACGGGATGACCAGGATCGCCCACAGCGCGGGCAGCACGTCCCGGCGGATCGTGCCCAGCCACGGCCGTTCGACGCCGGCCGCGCGCCGCGCCGCGACGTCGAAGAACACGGTGAGCAGCCCGAACGCGACGATGTAGTACAGCGCCGACCACTTGACGCCGAAGGTGAGCCCGATCATCAGGCCGGCCGCGAACCGCCACCAGCGGAAGCCGAGTTTCGGCCCCCACACGGACTCGTTGACCCAGCCTTCGCGCACGGCCGTCGCGAGCCGCTCGCGCACCTGGTCGCGGTCGGCGAGCACGCAGGCGAACGCGGCGAGCACGAACAGCGCGATGAAGATGTCCAGCATGCCCATGCGCGACTGCAGGTGGAGCACGCCGTCGCTGATCACGAGGATGCCGGCGATGGCGCCGAGCAGCGTCGAGCGCGTGAGCCGGCGCGCGATCCGGATGGTGAGCAGGATGATCAGCGTCCCGGCCAGCGCGGGCATGATCCGCCAGCCCCAGCCGTTGTAGCCGAACAGCCATTCGCCGATCGCGATCAGCTGCTTCGCCAGCGGCGGGTGGACGACCAGCTCGTAGCCGTAGTTGTCCTCGTAACCGCCGTTGCGCAGCACCTGCCACGCCTGCGGCACGTAGTGCTTCTCGTCGAAGACCGGGCTGCCCTTGTCGGTCGGCACGCCGAGGTTCTGCAGCCGGACGATGCCGCCGATCACGGTCAGCACGAGGGTGACGATCCAGCCGCGCAGCCGGTCGGTCGGCATGCCGCGGCCGAGCAGGGTCACTTCGCGGTCGGTCGGCGGCCGGAGCGCCTCGACCGGGTCCGGCCGGACGCTTTCGTCGTCGGGACGGGTCAGCACGGCGGTCACGGGGGCGATCCTACGGGCGGGACAGGGCGTCCGTCGTCCGGATCCGCTGATCAGCCTAGGCTGGCCGGGTGAGTCCCTCGCTGCTTCCCGGTCGTCTCGTGCTCGCCGCGACCCCGCTCGGCGACGTCGGCGACGCCTCGCCCCGACTGGCGGAAGCACTGGCGGAAGCCGACGTCATCGCGGCGGAGGACACCCGGCGGCTGAAGTCGCTGGCGTCCGCGCTGGAGGTCTCCCCGCGCGGCCGGGTGGTGAGCTTCTACGAAGACGTCGAGACGGCGCGGCTGCCGAAGCTGATCGAATCGTTACGCGCGGGCGAGACGGTCGTGCTCGTGACCGACGCCGGTATGCCCAGTGTGTCCGATCCGGGCTTCCGGTTGGTGGCGGCGTGCGTCGCGGAGGACCTGCCGGTGACGTGCCTGCCCGGGCCGTCCGCGGTGACCACGGCGCTCGCTTTGTCCGGTTTGCCGTGCGACCGGTTCTGCTTCGAGGGGTTCGCGCCGCGCAAGCCCGGCGAGCGGACCCGGTGGCTGACGTCGTTGCGCGACGAGCCGCGGACGGCGGTGTTCTTCGAGTCCCCGCACCGGCTGGCGTCCTTGCTGGCGGACGCGGCTTCGGTGCTGGGCGGCACGCGGCGGGCCGCGGTGTGCCGGGAGCTGACGAAGACGTACGAAGAGGTGAAGCGGGGGACGCTCCCCGAGCTGGCCGCCTGGGCGGCCGACGGGGTGCGCGGGGAGATCACGGTGGTGCTCGCCGGTGCCGCGCCGCGGGAGTTTTCGGTGGCGGACCTGGTGCCGGAGGTCCAGTCCCGCGTCGCGGCGGGCGAGCGCTTGAAGACCGCGGCGGCCGAGGTCGCCGAAGCGACGGGCGTGTCCAAAAAGGAGCTTTACGACGCCGTGCTGGCGGCGCGGAAGGCCGAGTGACGCCGGAGTTGCGCGCCGCGCTGAGGGAGCTTCGGCGGGTGCGGGCCGCGAAGCCCGGTGAAGAACTCGGCACCGCGGCCTTCGCGGCCTGGCGGGTGGCGATCGCGGAAGCGCTCGAAGCGCTGGCCCCTCTCCTGCTCTTCGCCGAAGACCGGGAGTGGGCCGCGGCGGAAGCACGCGCTTCGCGGGCCGAGGCGGCCGGGCTCAGGTGAGGAGCGCCGTCACCGCGGCGTGCGCCTTCGCCGCGTCGGGGGCGTCGCCGGTGATCACGTCCGTGTACACGAACGACTCGCCGATCCGCACCAGCAGGTAGGCCAGGTCCGGGACCGGCAGCGGCGGGACGAGCCGCCCCGCCGAGACCTCGCCCGACAGCAGCTCCACCAGTTTCGCCGTCGTCCGCTGCTGGCAGACGCTCGCGCGGGTCGTCAGCAGCCGCAGTGCGCGTTCCGGCTCGCGGCGCAGGAAGTCGCGGAACGGCGGGGAGTCGTTCGCGAACCCGACGTAACCGCTCACGAAGTCCGCCACCCCCGCCGCGCCGCGGCCCACGCAGGACGGCCACAGCCGGGCGATCGACGCCGCCGACAGCGACCACAGGATCTCGCCGAGCAGCCGGTCGCGGGAGCCCACCCGGCGGTGCAGGGTGGCGCGGCTGATGGACCGGTCCTCCGCCAGCTCGCCCATGTCGACCCGGCGGCCGGCCAGGAACCACTCGCGTGCCCGCTCGAACTCCTGAGACATATGCCAGAATGTCTCACAGCCACGACGGAGAGGGAACACGACATGCGCGCAGTGCAGGTGACCGAGTTCGGCGGACCCGAGGTGCTCACGCCGGTCGAGCTGCCCGACCCGGTGGCCGGGCCCGGCGAGGTGCTGATCGCCGTCGATCGCGTCGGCGTCAACTACGCCGACACCCACCAGGCCGAAAACAGCTACCTCGCGCCGTCGAAGCTGCCCCTCGTCCCCGGCGGTGAAGTGGTCGGGACCCACGACGGCAAGCGCGTCGTCGCCCTGCTGAACGGCGGGGGCGGGTACGCCGAGCGGGCCGTCGCGCCCGAGGGCACGACCTTCCCGGTGCCCGACGGCGTCGACGACCTCACCGCGCTGTCCATGCTGGTCCAGGGCACCACCGCGTGGGTCCTGCTGCGCCGCAACGCCCACCTCGAGAAGGGCGAGTCGGTCGTCGTGCACGCCGCCGCCGGCGGGGTCGGGACCATCGCCGTGCAGCTCGCCAAGGCCTGGGGCGCGGGCCGCGTGATCGCCACCGCCAGCAGCGAGGAGAAGCGCGCCCTCGCGCTGGAGCTGGGCGCCGACGTCGCGATCGACTCGCGCGCCGGGGACATGACCGCCGCGCTGATCGAAGCGAACGGCGGCCGCCGCGTCGACGTCGTGCTCGACATGGTCGGCGGGACCACCACCGACCAGAGCATCGCCGCGCTGGCGCCGTTCGGCAGGCTCGCGTTCTACGGCATGGCCGGGCGCGAAAGCCCGAAGCCGGTCGAGCTGCGCAACGTCCTCGGCCACAGCACGACCATCAGCGGCATGTGGCTGCCGCACGTCTTCCGGCTGCCCGGCAACGTCTTCGGCACCGCGCTGAACGACCTCTTCGACCTCGTGCTGGCGGGCCGGCTCAAGGCCATCCCGGGCGGCGAGTACGCGCTGGCGGACGCCCGCGCCGCGCACGAGGCCCTGCGCTCCCGCAAGACCGTCGGCAAGCTCCTGCTCGACCCCGGCAAGTAGTCGTGAGTGTTCAGGGCGGTTCCCACCGCCCGCTCGCCACCGGCTCGTGAGTGTTCAGGGCGGTTCTAACCGTCCTGAACACTCACGACCGGCTGGACCACTGCTCGCGGGTGATGGCGTACTCGACTTCGCCGTGCTCGCTGCCCGGGGCGCGCTCGTGCTCGGGGAACTCCTCGAAGTACGTGCGGACGAACGTCATCCCCAGCTTCTCCATCACGCGCCGCGACCGCTGGTTCACCGTCATGGTGAACGCCGTCACGCGGGTGACCCCCAGTTCGGTGAACCCCTTCGCGAGCAGCGCCGCCGAGCCTTCGGTGCCGTAGCCCCGCCCCCAGGCCTTGCGGTGCAGCCGGTACCCCAGCTCCGGCTCGTCGGGCGGGTCCTGCGGACGCGGGCGGAAATGGAACCACCCCAGGAAATCGCCGGTCCGCTTCTCGATGGCCGCCCAGAACCCGTAACCGGGGAAACGCTCGTAGTAACCGAGGAACGCGGGGAGATCGAGGGTGACGATCTCCGTGCGGTCGGCCGGCAGGCCCCCATTGAGGTACTTCATCACGTCCGCGTCGTCGTAGAGCTCGAAGAGCGCGTCCGCGTCGTTCTCGGTGAACCGGCGGAGGATCAGCCGCTCGGTTTCGAGGAATACGTGCATCGGGTGATGCTGGCAGTGACCCCAGTGCGTGGCAACGAAATTACGCGGCGATGGCGAGGACTTCGCCCAGCGCCTGCGAGCCGGCCTCGGTCAGCAGGGCGGGGACGCGCTCGCCGCACTTGCCCGGGTGGGCCGGGGCGATCATCCCGAGCCGGGCGAGCCGGTGCACGGTGGACTGGTCGCAGCAGCTCAGGCCGTCGATGAAGAGGTCGGGCTCGCAGCTGCAGCTGATTTCGGCGCGGCCCCCGGCCACGGCTCTCAACGTGGCCCGCTCACGATGGTTCAATTCGGTGATCATGGCGGTGCCTCCTTCCGTCTCGCTCATTAGACGCCTCACCACCGACAGTTTCCGCCTCTGAGCGTGCGAACCCGGGTATTTCAGGGGTTCACGTAGGGGTGGCGTGTCGCGCTTTTCCGGGTGATCCCCGGATACCCCTAAGCGAGCGGTTCAAGCGTCGTCTTGCGCAGGTGGCGGAAAACGATCGACGTGCGGAACCCCACGATCTCCCGGCGCAGCGCCAGCCGGTCGGTGAGGAAAGCGTGCAACGCGTCGATGTCCGGCGTGGTGACTTCGATCAGGAAATCGTCACTGCCCGCGGTCACGTACACGGAGAGCACTTCCGGCAGTTCGGCGATCGACCGCTGGAAGGAGTCGATGACCACCCGGCTCAGCGGCCGCACCTGCGCCGTGACCAGCGCCCGGACGCCGCGGTTGAGGCTCGCCAGGTCGATGTCGGCGTGGTAGCCGCGGATCACGCCGCGTTCGCGCAGCAGCCGGATGCGTTCGAGGCACGTCGAGGGCGCGATGCCGACCTTGCGGGCGATGTCCCGGTTGGTCTGCCGCGCGTCTTCCTGCAGGTGCCGCACGATCGCCGAATCAAGTTCGTCGAGCACCGTGACCTCCTCGTCGGGACCGAATTTCGTTCGGTACGACCGCCGCACCGCCGACGATCACTCTAACTTCGGCTGCCATGACCGCACATGAGCACCTCCTCGCCCGGCGTGGCCGTCGATCCGGCATCACCACCATGGTCGCGATCCACTCGACCGCGCTCGGCCCCGCCGTCGGCGGCTGCCGCTTCAAGCCCTACCCCACGATCGAAGAAGCCGTCGGCGACGTCCTGCGGCTGTCGGAGGCCATGACGGCGAAGTGCGCCGTCGCCGGGCTCGCGTTCGGCGGCGGCAAGAGCGTCATCGCGCCGGAGCCCGGGCGGGTCCTTTCGCCCGGGGAGCGCCGGGACGTCCTGCTCGACCACGCCGACCTGATCGCCGAGTTCGGCGGCGCGTACCGGGCCGGCCCGGACGTCGGCACCGGCCCGGCCGACATGCTGGTGCTGCGCGAGGCCTCGCCGTACGCGTTCTGCACGCCCGAGTCCGCCGGCGGAACCGGTTCCTCCAGCGGCCCGACCGCCGTCGGCGTGCTCGCGGCGCTGCGGGCCGCCCTCGGCACGGCGGACGTGACGGGACGCCGGGTGGTGATCAGCGGCTACGGCTCCGTGGGCGCGCACCTCGCGGCGAGCCTGCACGCGGCCGGCGCCGACGTCGTCGTCTCCGACATCGACCCCGCGAAGCGCGCCGACGCCGAGAAGAGCGGCCTGACCTGGACCGAACCCGGGAAAGCGCTCACCCTGACCGCCGACGTGCTGATCCCGGCGGCGGTCGGCGGCGTGCTCAGCCCCGAGACGGTCGCCCGGCTCGACACGCCGCTCGTCGTCGGGCCGGCCAACAACCAGCTCACCGCCGGCACCGTGGCCGACGACCTCGCCGCCCGCGGCGTGCGGTGGATCCCCGACTACGTCGCGAGCGCCGGCGGGATCCTGTACACACTCTCGCGCGAGGCGGAGGGCTTGGACCACGAGGCCGCGCTCGCCCGCGTCGAGACGATCGAGCAGACCGTCACCGATCTCCTGAAGGCCGCCGACGCCAACGCGACCACCCCGCTGCACGAGGCGGCCGCGCTGGCCGGGCGACGGCTCACTTCTGGTGCGGCGCCACGTACTCCCTGAAGTTCACGGCCTTCCGGCAGCCTCCCGCAGCGTCGCGAACACCTCGGGTGATGTCGTGAAGTCGCCGAGGCGGACCGGCTTGCGGTCGCCGTGGAAGTCGCTCGACCCCGTCGTGAGCAACCCCAGGTCCGCGGCCACTTCCCGGAGTCGCGCGCCGACCTCCGGTGGCTGCTCCGGGTGGTCGACCTCGATCCCGGCGAGCCCGGCCTCGGCCAGCGTGGCCAGCTGCGTGTCGGAGACCTCGGCCCGCCGCTTGACCGACCGCGGGTGGGCGAGCACCGCGACACCCCCGGCTGCCCGGACCAGCCCGATCGCGTCCGCCGTGGCCAGGACGTGCTTGGGCACGTCCGCGCGGCCGCCGTCGGCGATCCACTCCGGGGTGAAGGCGTCGGTGATGCCCACGGCGGCCAGCGCCGCGGCGATGTGCGGCCGGCCGAGCGGCGCGCCCGCGGCGATCTCCTTCACTTGCGAAAGGGTGATCGGCGCGCCCAGCTCCCGGCATCGCTCGACCATCCGCACCCCGCGCCGGTCGCGGTCGGTGCGGATCAGCTCCAGCTCGGCGGCCAGTCCCGCGTGCCCGGGATCGACGAACAGCCCCAGCAGGTGCACCTCGGCGTCGTCGAGCCGGCACGAGATCTCGACGCCGGGGATCAGCTCGATGTCCGAAGCAGCGGACGCCGCGGCCAGCCCCGCGAAGGTGTCGTGGTCGGTGAGCGCGAGTACCGTCAGTCCGGCTTCGGCGGCGAGCCGGGGGAGCTCCGACGGCGGTGTCGTCCCGTCGGACGCCGTGCTGTGCGCGTGCAGGTCGATCGTCACCCGGCGGAGGATCTCACAGCCGTCGCACCCGGTGTGGCTCCCGACATACCCCGCTGGAGAGGTACGCGGGCGCCCGGTCGACTTGAATGGGGGTGTGGAGATCCTCACCGACGCCGCCACGCTCGCGCTCTACACGACCGACGCGTCCAACTACCGCCACGTGCCGCGCGGCGTGGTCCTGCCGGAGTCCGTCGACGACGTCGTCGCCGCGGTCGCCGAAGCCCGCGCCCGGGACCTGCCGGTGATCGCGCGCGGCGGCGGCACGAGCGTCGCCGGGAACGCGTGCGGGCCCGGGCTGGTCATCGACGCGTCCCGCCACCTCGGCGGGGTGCTCTCGCTGGACCCGGACACCCGGCTCGCGCGGGTGCTGCCCGGGACCGTGCTCGACGACCTGCAGGCGGTCGCGGCGCCGCACGGGCTGCGGTTCGGGCCGGACCCGTCGACGCACAGCCGCTGCACGATCGGTGGGATGATCGGCAACAACGCGTGCGGTTCGCACTCGGTGGCGTGGGGGCGCACGGTCGACGTCGTCCGCTCGCTGGAGGTGCTGCTCTACGACGGCACGCGGCTGCGGGTCGGGCCGGACGAGCCCACCGAAGGCCGGATCTTCGACGAGCTGCGGGCTTTGGTGCGCGACAACCTGGCGTTGCTGCGCAAGGAACTCTCGACGTGGCCGCGCCGCGTTTCCGGCTACGGGCTCGAACACCTGTTGCCGGAGAACGGCTTCGACGTCGCCAAGGCGCTCGTCGGGAGCGAGGGCACGTGCGTGACGATCCTCGAAGCGACCGTGTCCCTCGCCGAGCTCCCGGACCGGAAAGTGCTGGCGGTGCTGGGTTTCCCGTCCGACATCGCGGCGGCTGACGCGGTGCCGGCGATCCTGCCGTGGTCGCCGCTGACCGTCGAAGGCGTGGACGCCGAGCTGGTCGCGATGCTGCCGGGCCGCGCCGCCGACCTGCCGCCGGGTGGGGCGTGGCTGTTCGTCGAGCTGGCCGGGGACGACCCGGCTTCGCGGGCACGAGCCTTGGCGGCGTCCCTCGATCTGACGGGCTTCGCGATCGTGGACGACCCGGCCGCGCAGCGGGGGCTGTGGCGGATCCGCGAGGAGGGCGCCGGGCTCGCGACGCGGCTCGCCGACGGTTCGGAAGCGTGGCCGGGCTGGGAGGACGCCGCCGTCCCGCCCGAGCGGCTCGGCGCGTACCTGCGCGAGTTCAAGGAGCTCATGCGGGCGCACGGGCGTCGCAGCGTCGTGTACGGCCACTACGGCGAAGGCTGCTTGCACCTGCGGCTCGACTTCGACCTGCTCTCGGCTTCCGGCGTGGCGGACTTCCGGCGGTTCCTGGAAGAGGCCGCGGACCTCGTCGCGGCGCACGGCGGTTCGCTGTCCGGTGAGCACGGCGACGGCCAGGCGCGGTCGGAGCTGCTGTCCCGGATGTACAGCCCCGAGATGATGGACGTCTTCGCGCGGTTCAAGGGAATCTTCGACCCGGCCGGGCGGATGAACCCCGGTATCCTGGTGGCGCCCCGGGCGATCGACGCGGACCTGCGCGTGCGCTCGGCGGCACCGGCCATCGAGGACGCCGTGTTCCTCGGCTACCCCGAGGACCGGGGGAGTTTCGGGCAGGCGATGCGGCGCTGCGTCGGCGTCGGGAAGTGCCGCAACACCAGCGGTGGCGGCGTGATGTGCCCGAGCTACCGGGCCACCCGCGAGGAGCAGCACTCGACGCGCGGGCGCGCGCACCTGCTCGCCGAGATGATCAACGGCGAAGTGATCAAGGACGGCTGGCGATCGTCCGAAGTGCACGATGCCCTCGATTTGTGCCTGTCCTGCAAGGGATGCCTGTCGGACTGCCCGGTCGACGTCGACATGGCGACGTACAAGGCGGAGTTCCTGCACCAGCACTACCGGCGGCGGCTGCGCCCGGCGTCGCACTACTCGATGGGCTGGCTCCCGATGTGGCTGCGGCTCAGCGCGCGGGCACCGCGGCTGGCCAACTTCGTCGGGCGCTCCCGCTTGGCGGGCCTGGTGAAACGGCTCGGCGGGATCGCGGCGGAACGCGATCTGCCGTCGTTCGCGCCTTCGCCGTTCACCCGGTCGCGGGCCGATCTGCGCCGCCGCGCCTCGGGCGAGCGCCGGGTGGTGCTGTGGCCGGACTCGTTCAACAACTACCTGACGCCGTCGGTGCTCGACGCCGCGTACGAGGTGCTCACCGCGGCGGGCTACGACGTCGTGCTCCCCGACCGCGGAGTCTGTTGTGGACTGACGTGGGTGTCGACGGGCCAGCTCGGCGTCGCCCGGCGCGTGCTGGACCGGACCCTGGACGTGCTCGCGCCCTACCTGGCGGACGGCTACGAGGTGGCCGGCCTGGAACCGAGCTGCACGGCGCTGTTCCGCGGCGACCTCCCGGCGCTCATGCCGGGTGACGAGCGGGCCTCCTTGCTGGCGTCCCGCACGTTCACCTTCGCGGAGCTGCTGGAGCGGGCGCCGATCCCGTTCGCGGCGCTGGACGTGGACGCGATCACGCAGGTGCACTGCCACCAGCACGCGGTACTGGGCTTCGGCCCCGACGAGTCGGCCCTCGCGGCGGCGGGCGTCCGCAACACGACACTGGACTCGGGGTGCTGCGGCCTGGCGGGCAACTTCGGCTTCGAGCGCGGCCACTACGACGTGTCCAAAGCGGTGGCGGAGGACCGGATGTTGCCCGCCATCCGCGCGGCTTCCCCGGAGACGGTGGTGGTGTCGGACGGCTTCAGCTGCCGGACGCAGATCGAGCAGGAGTCGGGCCGCCGTCCGGTCCACCTGGCCGAGCTACTGCGGCGCGCCTTGCCCTGAGCCCCACCAGGTCGTCGCCAGTGCGTTCAGCGTAGGTGCCGGGGGTGCGGGCATTTCCCTGAAGTACCAAGGGAAGTTGCTGTAGACGTGCAGCAGCGCGTACGCCAGGCAACGGCGGGGATCGACCTGCTGACCGTAGCCGTCGAGGAACCGGTGCAGGAGGTCGCCGTCGCCGCTCGTCACGAACAGGCCCACCGCCACGAAGTCGTACTCCGCGGCGCCGCGCATCGCGGGTTCGAAGTCGAACAGGCCGGTGATGCGGCCACCGTCGAGCATGACGTGGTCGCGCATGAACTCCGTGTGCAGCGGCACGACCGGCGGCGTCCCGAGGTCGACGGCGTCGAGGAACGCCGGGACCTGCGCCACCCACGTCTCGTCCAGCCCGGTCCGGCGGTGGTGGGCGACGGCCTTTTCGCGTTGTCCGGCGACGAACGCGGTCCAGCCGGCCGGCGGGAGCGCGGCCAGTCGCGGGTCGTCGAGCGCGTGCAGCGTGGCCAGCAGCTCGCCCAGTTCGGGCATCAGCCGCCGCCTGTCCTCAGTGGACAGTGCGGGCCAGGCTTGCTTGAGCGTCTGTCCGGGCAGGCGTTCCATCAGCAGCCAGCCCCAGCCGTCGTGCTCGCCCGCGTCCTTCAGCGCCGGCGTCGGCAAACGGCCGTGCAGCACTTCGAGCGACGTGCGTTCGGTGGTGAGCTCGTCGCGGTACAGCGGCGGGTACAGCTTGAGGACCAGGTCGTCGCCGACGGCGTAGACCGGCAGCGAGCCCTCGGTGAACGGCACGACGTCGTCGCGGCCCAGCAGGCCGGTGACCGCGGGCAGCAGGCCGGCGCGGGTGAGCGCCGCGAACCCGGCCTCGGTCGTCGCGGGCGGGAAGGGCACCATGATCCCGACGGTAGGGCGGGTGTCCAGCGGTTATTCGCTGCGCTCCAGCAGCGTGCGCGTCGCGGTGAGCACGAGGCGGCAGACCTCCTCGGGGTCGGCGCTGGCCAGCGGCTCCTTGCCGGAGATCTCGCGGACCAGCGCGATGCCCATCAGCCAGGCGAGCGCGAGGTCGGCGCGCAGCTCGGCGTCCGGCGCGTCGGTCAGCGTGGCCAGCACGCGGGCGTACTCCTCGCCGATCTCCTGCCGGATCGCGGCCGCGACGCCGTCGCTGCCCGACGAGCGCAAGTACGTTTCCAGCGTCCGGTTCCGCGCGCCCTCCGGCGCCAGCATGCTGAGCAAGGAAGCGCTGAAGAGCCGCTCGGGCGGCGTGGCGGCCAGCTGTTCGCGCCCGTTGCGCGCGATGACCGCCTCGAACAGCGCTTCCTTGCTGCCGAAGTACCGGAAGAGCAGCGACTGGTTGACCCCGGCCTGCTTGGCGATGTCCCGCACGGTCGTCCGGTCGAACCCGCGCTCGGCGAACAGCTTCGCGGCGGCGTCCAGCAGCGCCAGCCGCGTCGCGGCCGCGTCCCGCTTCCGGCCGGGCTGTTCGCTCACCGGTGCAGGCTAACCGGCAAACCGGACGCGCGTGCGCCCGCCCTTACGAGCCGGTGAGGCGGATCGCGGCGGCCGGGCAGGTCAGCTCGGCCTGGCGGACCGCCTCCTCCTCGCCCGCCGCCGGTTCCCCGGTGAGGAGGACGACCGTGCCCGTCTCCTCGTCCTGGTCGAACGTGCCCGGCGCGAGCAGCACGCACTGCCCGGAAGCGACACAGCTGGCGGTGTCGGCGGTGATCTTCATCGGCTCACCACTCCACGGGGACGCGGTCGACGCCGCCGGCGACGCGGTTGGTGCGGACCGGGATGTCGTCGATCCCGACCGCGAGCCGCAGGCCCGGGAAGCGCCGGAACAGCTTCGGGAACACCGTGCGCAGCTCGGTGCGGGCCAGGTTGGCGCCGATGCAGACGTGGGCGCCGGTGCCGAAGGCGAGGTGCACGTTCGGCGTCCGGTCCGGGTCGAACTCGTCGGGGTCGGCGAACACGGCCTCGTCGCGGTTGGCCGCGTCGCTGGAGATGAGGACGGCGTCGCCGCGGGTGATCCGGGTGCCCGCGACCTCGACGTCCTCGTGCGCGTAGCGCAGCAGGCCGGTGCCGCTGGTGGCGGTGAGCCGCAGGATCTCCTCGACGGTCTGCGCCACCTGGCCCTCGGGGTCGGCGGCGAACCGGTCGCGGCGGGCGGTGTCGGTGAGCAGGAACAGCGTGCCCATCGCGATCCGCGTCGACGTCGTCTCGTGGCCGGCGAACAGCAGCCCGGCTCCCATCCGCGCGAGGTCGTCGTCGGTGAACGTCGGGTCGTCGGCCTGCACGGCGACCATGTCGGAGATGACGTCGGGCTGCGGGTCCGCGCGCTTGGCCTCGGCCAGTTCCGTCATGTAGGCCTTGAACTCGGTCATCGCGGCCTGGGCGTCTTCGCCGCCGTCCATCATGGCGATCCGCTCGGACAGGCCGCGGAACTTCTCGCGGTCCTCGTAGGGGACGCCGAGCAGCTCGCAGATCACCAGCACGGGCAAGGGGAACGCGAGGAAGTCGGTGAGGTCGACCGGCGCGCCGGGATCGGCGTCGCGCGCGGCCTGCAGGTCGTCGAGGCAGCGGTCGGTCAGCTCGGCGATCCGGTCGCCGAGGGCACGCATGCGCGGCGCGGAAAAGGCGGGCGCGAGCATCCGGCGCATCCGCTTGTGCTCGCGCTCCTCGCTTTCGAAGTCCCCGCTCGGGCCGTCCTGCACGGCGGCGTAGGAGATCCGCGACGCCTGCTCCGGCGCCGGGTGCGACCGCCCGAAGCGTTTGTCGCGGAAGACTTCCTTGGCCTCCTCGTACGAGGTGATGAGCCACGCCGGATCACCCGCCGGGGTGAGCACGCGGCTCACCGGCGCCTGCCGTCGCAACGCTTCGTAGTCCGGCGCGATCTCGAGCGCGTTGCCGCGGGAGAAGGGGAGCCGAGGCGTCTGTTCGGTGGTGGTCATGCGTCGCTCCTGGGGTCGCGGTTCAGGTCGGAAAGCCAGCGGAGTTCGGCGTCGAACCGCCCGAGCACGTGCCGCAGCGCGGCCCGGCTCCACGGATCGGCCTGCCCGGCGGCGAGCTCGGTCAGCCGCCGGTGCTCGGCGGTCAGCGCCCGTTCCCGGACTTCGAGCACCCGCGCCCGTTCTTCCGGGCGCAGCCACCCGAAGTTGCCGACGCGCGCCAGGAATTCCTCCTGGCTGAGCGCCAGCTCGGGCGGGAAGTCCGCCAGCATGTCGTGCAGCAGCTCCCGCCCGACATCGGTGACGGTGTAGACGTGCCGCGGCGGCTTGGCCTCCTGCTCCTCGGCACTGCGGCTCACGGCGCCCGCGTCGACGAAGCGCCGAAGCGTGGGGTACAGCGAGTTGTTCGACAAGGTGTGCCCGGTCGAGGACTCCACGGCTTTGCGCAGTTCATAGCCGTGCATCGGTTCGCGGGCCAGCTTCGACAGCAGGAGGATCTCGATCCACACCTAGGTCACCGTAACCTAGTCCTTGGTGACCCGGCAATGGCTCACGGTGACAGGTGGGCGGAAACTTTCCGTTGCCGTGGTGACTGTTCGTACCCGGATCGGCGCTCGACGTGAGCCCTTGTCCTGTGTAGCGTTGTAAGCAGCTGCTTACAAACCTGGAGCACGGGGGTTCCGCATGACAGTCACCCACACCGAGCCGCTCTCGTACCCCTTCAACGAGGAGGCGGGCCTCGACCTCAACGAGGCCTACGCGGCCGCTCGGGCAGGCGAAGGCATGGTCCGGGTGAAGATGACCTACGGGGAGCCGGCGTGGCTGGCCACCCGGTACGCCGACGCCCGGCTCGTGCTGGGCGACCGGCGGTTTTCGCGCGCGATGGAGAAGGAGAAGGACGCGCCGCGGCGCATGCCGGTGCAGCGGGACGGCGGGATCCTGCAGATGGACCCGCCGGACCACACGCGGCTGCGGACGCTGGTCGCGAAGGCGTTCACCATGCGCCGCGTCGAACTGCTGCGGCCGCGCGTCGCTTCGCTGGCTTCGGAGCTGATCGCGGACATGAAGGCGGCCGGTGCGCCCGCCGACCTCGTCGACGCCTACGCGCTGCCCATCCCGGTCGCGGTGATCTGCGAGCTGCTCGGCGTCCCGGTCGCCGACCGGCCGAAGTTCCGCGTGTGGAGCGACGCCGCGCTGTCCACCAGCGGGCTCACGCCCGAGGAGTTCGAGCGCAACCGCGAAGAGCTGCGCGACTACATGCGTGGCCTGATCGCCGAGCACCGCGCGGCGCCGCAGGACGACCTGATGACCGCGCTCATCGAGGCCCGCGACGTCCGCGACCGGCTGACCGAGCTGGAGCTCGTCGACCTCTGCGTCGGCATCCTCGTCGCCGGGCACGAGACGACCGCGAGCCAGATCCCCAACTTCGTCTACGCGCTGCAGGACCAGCACGAGCACTGGGAGCGGCTGGTCGCCGAGCCGGACCTGATCCCGGCCGCCGTCGAGGAGCTGCTGCGGTTCGTCCCGCTCGGCGCGGGCGCCGGCTTCGCCCGTTACGCCACCGAAGACGTCGAGGTCGGCGGGGTGCTCGTGCGCGCCGGCGAGCCGGTGCTGGTCGCGGTCGGCGCGGCCAACCGCGACGGCCTGCAGTTCGAAGACGCCGAGGAACTGCGCTTCGACCGCGGGGACAACCACCACCTCGGCTTCGGTCACGGCGTCCACCACTGCCTCGGCGCGCCCCTCGCGCGGCTCGAACTGCAGGAGGCGCTGCGCGCGTTGGTCACCGAGATGCCGGGCCTGCACCTGGCCGGCGATATCGTGTGGAAGACGCAGATGCTCGTCCGCGGACCGCGGTCGATGCCGATCGGATGGTGACGATGAGCTGGGACGTGCAGATCGACGAACAGACCTGCATCGGGTCGGGCATGTGCGCCGCCCTGATGCCGGAGGTGTTCGCGCTCGAAGGGGCTGTCGCGCACACGCTGACGTCGTCGGTCGACGGCGACGAAACGGTGCTCGACGCGGCGGACTCATGCCCGGCGATGGCCATCACGGTGACCGACGGCGGCCGCGAGATCGGCCCGCGGCCCTAGGGCCGGCCGGCGAGGTCTCCGGTGGGTGGCTCGACGACCCGGCGGAGACCTCGCGGCACTCGCCGGCCTAACCCGCCAACCGGGACCAGAACGCGGCCAGGGCGCGCGCCACCGGGTGCGGGTCGGTCACCGGCCACCAGTGCCCGGTGCCGGGGAGTTCGGCGATCTCGGCGCCGGCGGCCTCGCCCGCGGCCCGGTGCTGCGCGGGCGTTCCGCTGGCCTGGTCGACGTCCTCGAGGGCGATCAAGGCCAGGCCGGGCCGCTGCCGCGCCTTCGGTAGGCCGCGCCCCGCGTCGGCCATCACCGGCTGGGCGGCCGACCGCAGGAGCGAGAGCACCGCCCGCCCCATGCCGTCGTCCATCCCGGCGGCCACGCGTTCCGCGTACGGGCCGGTCATCCCGAGCGCGGTGACGACCGCCAGCCGCTGCTCGAACGTGCCTCCGAAGATCTCTTTCACCGAGGTCTCGCCGGCTCCTTCCTGCTGCCACACCTGGGCCCGCGGGTGCCAGACGTAGCCCGGGTCGAAGAGGCCGAGCGCGTCCGATGCCCAGCTGCGGATCAGGTCCGGCCGGGTCATCGCGATTCCGGCGACGTGCGCGCCGCCCCAATCGTGGCCGACGAGATCGACGGGCTCCCGGAACTGCTCCAGCCGGGCGGCCAGCCATTCGCGGTAGCCCTCGACGGTGGCGGAGAAGCCGTCCGGCGCGGGCACCCCGAAGCCGGGCGGGGACAGTGTCACCGCGTCGTCCCGGCCGAGTGCGGCGATCAGCGGTCCCCACACGCCGGAGTTCTCCGGATTTCCGTGCACGAGCACCAGGGGAACAGTCATCTCTCCACTCCTCACTTGCGTGCATGTCTGCAAGTAAGTGTAGCAGCGGCCGGTGGGGCGAGCGCGGCTGGAAGTTACGGCGCGACGGCGAAGGCCGCGCGTACCGAGCGCGTCGCCTCCCGGATGAGAGCGGGGACGTTGCGCACCGGGGGCCGGGCGATGAGCTGCAGCCCGGTCCCGCGGACCAGCGCGACGACCAGTACGGCGGCGGCAGCCGGGTTCGCGTCGGGCCGGACGGACCCGTCGGCGACGCCCTGGCGGACCACGTCCGCCAGGAGCTGCCGGAAGTCGCTGTCCCGGCGGGCGAACAGCGGGGCCAGCACGGGGTCGGCCGCGATCGCCTCGCCCCACAGCTGCAGGAACGCGCGCGCCGACGGCGTCCGCCGCACGACGTTGCGCAGGTACGCCTCGACGATCCGCGCCAAGTGGTCCAGGCCGTCCCCCCGGTAGTCGGGGACGTCGAACCGCTGCGTCTCGTCGAGCAAGGCTTCCAGCAGCCGTTCCCGGCTGCCGAAGTGGTGGTAGACGATGCCGCGGCTGTAGCCGGCGGCTTCCCCGACCTCGGCGAGCGTGACGGCGCGGGACCCGCTGCGCGCGATGAGCGCCATCGCCGCGTCCAGCACGCGCCGCTCGGTCTCGGCGCGTCGTTGCTCCTGCGTTCGCCTGGTCGGCCGCTCGGTCATGCGTCGTGCTCCCTGACTGACGTCGTGATCGACGAAGTGTGCCACGGTCCGCCGGGACGCGACCTAGGGTGCCAGGCGCCCCCGCTCGGTCACCACGGCCGTGATCAGGTCGAACGGGGTGACGTCGAAGGCGGGGTTGAACACCTCGGTGCCCGGTGGCGTGACCGGGGTTCCGGCGTATTCGGTGAGTTCGCGGGCATCGCGTTCTTCGATCGCGATGCCCGCGCCGTCCGCCAGCTGCTCGTCCACAGTGGACGAAGGCGCGACCACGACGAACGGGACGCCGTGGTGCCGGGCGGCGATCGCCAGGCCGTAGGTGCCGATCTTGTTGGCGACGTCGCCGTTCGTCGCGATCCGGTCGGCGCCGACCAGTACGCAGTCGACCATCCCGCGCGCCATGGCGGCCGCGGCCGCCGAGTCGGGCTGGACGCGGTGGGGGACGCCGGCCTGCGCCAGCTCCCACGCCGTCAGCCGGGCGCCTTGGAGCAGCGGACGCGTCTCGTCGACCAGGACCTCTTCGACGAGCCCGCGTTCGTGCAGGTGCCAGACGACGCCGAGCGCGCTGCCCCAGCCGACGGTCGCGAGGCGCCCCGCGTTGCAGTGGCTCAGCAGCCGCAACGGCCGGCGCGGGCACTCCGCGAGCACGATCTCGGCGGCGTGCGCGGAAGCCGTCTTGTTGAGCTCTTCGTCCTCGGTCAGCAGGGCCAGCGCCTCGGCGAGGACGGCGTCCGCGCCCTGGTCGAGCTTGGCGAGCGCCCGCCGGACGCCCCAGGCGAGGTTGACCGCGGTCGGGCGCGCGTGCGCGATCAGCTCGGCGTCCGCCTCGACGTCACCACCCAGCCGGGCGGCCAGCGCGACCCCGAGTGCCCCGGCGGCGCCGAGCGCGGGCGCCCCGCGGACGGCGAGCCGCTTGACGGCGTCGACGAGTTCACCGACCGTCCGCAGCTCGAGCAGCCGGTAGTCCCCGGGCAGCGCCGTCTGGTCGATGATGACGACGGCGCCGTCGGCCCAGTCGATCGTCCTGCGCACGAGACCCTCCCGCGAAATCCGGTTGCCGCACTGGTGAAGATGCGGTGGTGACCATTGAACGGCAGAACCCGCCCGGCCTGCACACGCCGCCGGGCTACCACCACGTGACGGTGACCACGGCGACGCGCACGGTCCACCTGGCCGGCCAGTGCCCGCTCACCGCCGACGGCTCGGTGGTCGAGGGCGGCGTGCTCGCCCAGACCGACCAGGTGGCCGCCAACACGGCGGCCGCGCTGGCGTTCGCCGGCGCCGGACCGGCCGACGTGGTCCGCACGGTGATCTACGTGGTGACCACCGACCGCGAGACGCTCTCGGCGGTGTGGGCGCGGCTGACGGCGTCCTCGATCGGCGAGGCGTTCAGCTCGGCGAGCACCTTGCTGGGTGTCGCCCAGCTGGGGTTCCCGGGCCAGCTGGTGGAACTGGACGTGACGGCCGCGCTCGCGTGAAAGTGGTCAGAGTCCGGCCATCAGGTCCGTTTCCGTGATCCCCGGCCCCTGCCCCCACCGGATGAACCACTCCGTGCCGAAGGCGAACGCGAAGGCGTCGTCCGGCATCGCCAGCATGAACATCTCCTCGCTGATCTGACTGGGGTGCGCCCGCATCGCCGCCCGCTTGACCGACGAGTACTTCGCCACGTCGACCGCCGCCGTGATTTCCGCTTCCGGTTTGCCGAACTCGACGTTCTCCGGCGGTTTCGGGGCCGCCTCCGGCGGCATCAGGCCCTGCTCGACCGCCGCTTCGAAGCCGCGTTGCATGAATTCGCGGTTGAACGTCGCCTGGAAGACGCGGCCGGTGCCGGCCAGCTCGGCCGCGCGCATGCCGACGCGGTGGACCTGGATGTGGTCCGGGTGGCCGTAATCGCCGTTGTCGTCGTAGACCGTCAGGACGTCGGCCGATTCCTCGCGCAGGATCGCCGCGAGCTGCTCGGCCGCCTTTTCGACGTCGGCACGCCAGAAGCACGACGGGTCGTCGTTCGTCGGTTCGCCCATCATCCCGGAGTCGCGGTAGCCCAGGAACTCGACGCGTTCGACGCCGAGGATCGCCGCGGCCGCGTGCGCCTCCTGGACCCGCCGGTCCTCGAGTTTTTCGCCCTCGGCGAGGAAGCCGTCGGGGACCTCGCCGACTTCGCCCTTGGTGGCGACGACGAGCACGACCCGGTGCCCGTCCTCGACGGCTTTGCGCATGACGCCCGCGGTGCGGAGGCACTCGTCGTCCGGGTGGGCGTGGAAGGTGACCAGTGTTGCCATGACTGCGACGCTACCGAAAGGGTCCGACAAATTCCGCTCGCCGCCGTGCGCCGGTTTTTGTCGGTGGGTGCCGCTAGCGTCCGTGCCCGTGACCGACGACGAGAAGAGCACGCTGCTGGCGTTCCTGCGGGCGCAGCGCGAAAGCGTTCTGGCGATCCTCGACGGGCTCGGGGAGGAGGAGCTGACGAGGCCGGTCCTGCCGTCCGGCTGGACGTCGCTCGGCATGGTGGAGCACCTGGGGTACGCCGAGCGGCACTGGTTCCAGGAGATCGTCACCGGCTCGGCGGATCCCCTGCCCTGGCCGGACGACCACCGGCCGCTGACCACGCCACGGCGTCCGGAGGCCGTTTTCGCGTTCTACCGCGAGCAGTGCCGCCGGTCCGACGAGGTGTTCGCGGCGACGCCGTTGCCGACGCCGCCGCGGGCGCGCCACCCGGGTTCGCTCGGCGAGGAGATCACCGACCTGCGCGGGGTGGTGCTCCACGTCATCGAGGAGACGGCGCGGCACGCGGGCCACCTCGACGCGGCGCGCGAGCTGCTCGACGGCCGCACCGGGCTGGGGCCGCGTTAGCCGGCCTGTTCCTTCGAACACCACCAGGTCGAGCGGCCGCCGACGGTGCCGTGCGCCATTTCGGCACCGCACCGCGGGCAGTGGTCGCCGGCCCGGCGGTGGCCGATGATCTCGCCGGTGTGCACGCCACCGTGCTTGATCGCGGCGCGCAACGCCTTCCGCAGCGCCTTGTGGAGGCCGGTGAGCTCGTCGTCGTCCAGGTCGTTGACCGGTCGTGCCGGGCTCAGCGCGGCTTGCCAGAGGGTCTCGTCGGCCAGCAGGTTCCCGATCCCGGCGACGACGGACTGGTCCAGCAGCCGGGCCTTGAGCGGCGCCCGCCCCCGCCCGACGCGCTCCCGGAAGTCCGGGCGCGAGATCTCCCCGGCGTCCGGCCCGAGCGCGTCGAGATCGGGATCGAGCCGCACCCGGCTGAGCCGCCGGGTGTCGAAGAGCCGCAGCTGTTCGCCGTCGGCGAAGGTGATCGCGAACCGGAACCACTCGGGCTTCTCGTCGCGATCACGCCGCCGCCGGGGCGGCCCGCTCTCGTCGCCGAACCGCAGCTGCCCGGCCATCCCGAGGTGCAGGCCGAGCGTGGGGCCGGGTTTCCCGCGGCTGTTTTCGGTTTCACACCACAGGGTTTTTCCCCGCCGGTGCGCTTCGGTGAGCTTGCCGCCCCGCAGCGCGCTCCGGATGTCCCCGGGCGTGTGCGGACGGCAGACCCAGTCGTCGTGGTCGTCGACCTCCCGGATCTTCCGCCCGAGCGCCCCGGCGAGGACTTGACGGGCGAGTTCCACTTCGGGCAGTTCCGGCATCGCCCCAGTCTGCCGACTGCGGCGGGGGTTCGCAGAAGTCAGGCCGTCCAGACACCGGTGAACAGGGCCATCTCGACGCGATCCGGTTCGTTGCCGTACTCCGGGCGCCGGGCCTGCTCGGCGGCCCAGCGCAGGTAGTCCGACCAGGTGCTGCTCCACCACGCCGTGGTGTACTTCCCGGCCGGGCCCGCTTCCCCGGGCAGGCGCCTCGCCACGACCCGGTCGAGGATCAGCGGCTGGACGCCCCCTTCGCCGCGGCGGTACCCGGCGAAGTAGAGAAGCTTCGTGAAGAACGCCGCCCCGAGGCCGCGGACCTTCGCGGTGGTGCCGAACCGTTCGTAGCTGTCGAGCAGCACGTCCGGGGTGACGTCCGCCCGGAGTCCGGCCAGCGCCGCTTCCAGGCGTTCGGCCGCGCCCGGCTGCTCCAGGACCCGGCTGGTCCGGTGGGGTCCGTAGCCGCGGATCCCGTGGCCCCACGCCAGTACCCCGGCCGTGAACTGCAGGGTCGGAACGTCCAGCGCCCGCCAGCGATCCGCGAGTGCGAACACGTCGGCACGCCGGACCTGGCCGTCGAGCGCGAAGTCTTCCGGCCACGCGCCGGGTGGGAGCCGGGCCGCCCACCGCTGCGGGTCGACCAGGATGGCCTCGGGTTCGCCGGGCAGAGCAACGTGGGGCATGAGCAGGTAGTCGGGTTTCCGGCTCCGCTCATTACACGGTTCAGGACAGCTCGGCCGCGGCGGTCGTCTCCCACGCGAAGCCGTCCGGGTCGGTGAACGCCGCGCCCCCGACCGCGATGCGGTGCGAGCCCGTTCCCTCCGGGGAGACGCCCGCGTCCTTCGCCAGCGCCTTGCGCCGGTACAGCGCCAGCTTGACCGGGCTCTCGCCGGTGTCGAACTCCACGTACACGCGCCCGAAGCTCTTGCCGACCGGGAAGCCGTGGTCGCTGTAGAACTTCTTGCTCGCCGCCACGTCGGCGACGCCCAGCAGGAGCACGACCGGGCCGAACTCGCGGGTGGCCGGGCCCGTGTTCTTCTTCGCCGACGTCGCGATCTTCCAGATCGTCCCGTCCGGGGCCTGTACGACCGAGCCGTAACCCCACATGGACTTCGCGGGCGCCTTGAGCGTCGTCGCGCCGGCCTCGAGGGCCGTGCCGACCAGGGAATCGACGTCCGCGGGCTGGGCGACGACCAGGGAGAGCGTGAAGCCGCGGAAGCCGGTGGACGACTCCTGGCCGGCGCGGAAGCGCAGGGGGAGGGCCGGCCCGAAGGCGGCGGTGTGGAAGCGTTCGGCGGCGGCGGGGTCGGCCACCTCGAGGGTGATGGTGTCGATGTTCGTCATGCCGGTAACGCTAGGTCCGCCCCCGTGACCGGCGCTTCTCGATTCCTGACCGGTCCGCGCTAAACCGTTCGGCCCAGTCGCGCGTGGTCCACCCGACCTGGCACGGCACGGAGAGGACGGCGATGGGGTTCGCGGAACAGCTGGACGAGACGGTCGAACGGATCATCGACGAGGCGATCGAGTTCTTCATGACCTCGCGCGGCTGGCAGCGCAACATCCACGGCAACTACGAGCAGTGGCCGGCCACCAACGGCGCCGAGATCACGCCGCCGGGCCGTCCTTCCCGGACCTCGGGCGGCCAGGTCCTGAGCGGCGGCCTGCCCGGGTACGCCGACGGCCTCGACCACGGCTCCGGCCCGAACGCGGGTTCGCAGGTCTACGGGTACTTCGAGACGACGATCCGGGACCTGTTCCGCCCGTGGCGGTCCATCCCGGACCCGGCGGACTTCGACGCCTACCTCGATCAGGTCCGCGACGCCGCCTGGTACGTGTCGCTGACGAGCGCCGCCGACCGGGTCAGCTCGGTCGGCAACGCCGCGCTCGACACCGTCGGCTACCTGCAGGAGAAGATCGGCGGCGAAAACATGCGCGGCGCCACGATCTTCGCGTTCGACCAGAACTTCTGCACCCCGCTGCCGACGGTGCTCCACGGCCAGTACGCCGTCGCGCTGCTGGCCGGCGTGACGTTGTGCGGCGAGAAGGAGATCTGGGCGAAGGCGCGCGAGGACGTCCACGCCATCGCCGACAAGATGCACGCGGCCATGAAGGACCGCGGCTCGGCCGTCGCCGACCTCGGCACGATCACGGCGTTGTTCGCCCTCGCGGCGGCGTTCCCGACCCCGGCACAGCCGATCCTGGCCGGCGTCGGCGCGGCGCTCCCGGCGCTGGAAACGCTGCTCCACGCGGGCGACGAGCCGAACAAGCAGCCGGTCGAGTTCGCCGGCGGCACCCCGGAGAAGGTGATCGCGAGCGCGGGGGAAGCGTTGAAGACGCTCGCGCGCACGATCCGCGGCTGCGAGGACGACATCAAGGGCAAGATCAAGGACGGCATGGACACCGTCACGCGGCGGTCGAAGTCGTTCGCGATGCCGAAGCCGGCTCTGCTCGAAGCGGTCGACGTCAGCGGGATCAAGGTCGACCTGGAGGTGCTGCACTTCCTCGCCACCGACACGCTGCCGCAGATCGAAAAGCAGATCAACGAGGGCGCGGACCTCGTCTACTGGGGTTCGATGTGCGGCGCGGCCTGGTACCGGCCGAGCGACCTCGGCGTCTCCGACACGACGGACGGCCCGTTCCCGGCGTGGCAGGAACTGGCGGCGCTGGCCGGCAACCTGATGTCCGACCTCGCCTGGGAGGTCAAGGAGAGCGCGGCCCACCTGCAGATCGCGGCCGACCGCCACGGCCGCACGGAGGCCGAGATCACGGAGTCCCTGCGCCGCCACGCCAAGAAGCTCGAAGGCTTCGCCGGCCACGACCCGATCGGCACGGCGACGAGGTGGCTGAACGAGCACCCGTGATAAACCGTTGGACGGCTTCGCCAGGGGTTTGGTAGCTTGCCGTCGAACCGTGATCTTGCCCGAGGAGGTGGTACCCGTGAACGTTGGATCGTCGTGGGTGCTCCCCTCGTTGTCACGGTCTGGCGGCTGACGCAGGAGCCGCCGGGAGCGCTGTGAGTAAGCACTCCCGAAAGGCTTTTCCATGGATTCTCCGCATTCCGAGCCCGCTGCGGTCATCACGCGGGTGGCGGAACACCACTGGCACGCACTGTCTGCCGACCGCGTGGTCGGCCGGGCCGAAGCGTCCCGGCGCCCCGACGGGCGCCTGTTCCTGAGCATCGACACGTGGCACACCGACGACTTCGCGCGGCTCGCGTCGGCGATGCTGCCGGCGTTGCCCCGTCCGCTGTACACTGTGGTCGACGAGGCCGACGACGGGTTGAAGTCCTGCTGGGAGCGCGCCGGTTTCAAGACCCGGCGGCGTGAGTTCGAGTACGTCGTGGCCACTGCCCCGGCGACTGTTCCGCCTGGGGTGACGATCGGGCCCGCGGCGGACCAGGATCTGCTGCGTTCTCTCGACGACGTCGTCCGCGCCGAGGTCGAGGCTTCGGCAGGGTGGTCTTCCATGCCCGCCGAGGTGTTGCCGCGTCCCGCTGTCCTGGACTTGGCGAAGTACGTGGTGGCTTCGGAAGCCGGGCACTACGTAGGCTTGGTCCGGTTGGGCCCGGTGCGGCGTCAGACCCGGATCGGGTTGATCGCGGTCCGTGCCGATCATCAGCGTCGGGGGATCGGACGCTCCTTGCTGACCCATGTGCTGGATTCCTTGCACCGCCGGGGAATCGAGTCCGTTTCGTTCGAAGTCGACGAGGGCAATGCGACGGCGATCGCGTTGGTCCAGGGCTTCGGGGCGCGCCGGATGGGCAGCACCGTCGAGCTGGTGGTGCGCTGATGGGCGGCAAGGGAGGGATCGAAGTCGAGGGCACGGTGCTGGAGTGCCTTCGTGACGCGACTTTCCGCGTGGAGCTGGAGAACGGGCACAAGGTGCTCGCGCACATCAGCGGGAAGATCCGGAAGAACTACATCAAGATCCTGCCGTTCGACCGGGTGCTGGTGGAGCTGAGCCCGTACGACCTGAACCGCGGGCGGATCCTGTTCAGGTACCGGAACTAGTCCCTGCGGTCGTCGCCGGGGCCCGCGCCCCGGCGACGACCCCCGTCCCGCGGAGATAACAGTTGACCACCGGCCTGTAGCGGATCGGGGCACTCGCACGACACCAGCCAGCACAGGCCACGGGCGAAGGGCGGGCGCAGTGAGCATCGACGACTGGTACCTCTCCAGCACGCAACGGCGTGGCGCGAACCCGAACTTCGGGCCCGACGACGACGTGCCTGATCCGTTCGTCCTCGGTGAGGCGCCGCAGCGGGAGTGGACGGTCCGCGGTTCCCGGCGGAAGGCGCGCCCGGCCCGGCCGGTCGCCGAGGTGAGTCAAGCGTCGAAGGCGAAGAACCAGGCCGGGCGGCCGGCCCGGAGCAGCTCGGGACACCGGCGGCGAGCCCCCGCGGCGAAGGAGCCGTGGCGCACGTTCGCCGCCCGGTGGCTGCGGACCCACCCGAACGCGAGCAACCGCCATTGGCGGGAAGCGGTCGAGGAGGCGGGCTACGTCGGCGTCACGGCCGCGGCGATCTCCGCACTGCGGAAGGAGATCAAGCCGGTCCGCGGCAAGCCGCGTCGTCAGCCGGTGGCCCGGCCGGCGCCGAGCCCGGCGCCGGCCGTCAAGATCGACTACTGCGACGGGTGCGGGATCGCCGTCGGGGACAACGGTCTTTGCCGCTGCTGACGGCCGTCAGTACTCCTTCTTGATCACGAAGTACGATCCGCGGATCGTTCCCGCCAGCTTGGACTTCTGGCGGGCGAACTTGAACGCCGCGAGCTCCGCCGGCACCTCCATCCCCTCCGACAGCTTGAAACCCACCGCTCGCTTCCCGCCGTCCTCGAGGGTGTACATCACGTTGATCGACAACCCGCTCTCGTAGAACACGTACGCCATCCGGATGCCCTCGACCTCGAACTCGGTCGCCTCCAGGGCCGGGGACGAGACGACGATCTCGCGCTCCTTCGACAGGATCCGGTGCACCCACTCGACCGTGGACGGCACCTCGCCCGCGGGGGACACCGTGAACACGTGGTCGTACTTGTTCTTGAAGTAGCGGGCCTCGTTCGCGCGCAGGCCGGCGAGGGCGGCCGCGACCGGGGACGACTCCAGGCCGGTGGTCGAGACGGTGGTGAAGTCGACGGCTTCGGGCATGGTGGGCTCCTCCGGGGGCAGCGGCTGGTGACGAAGGTAGTCCACGCGCGAGCCGGCTGTCGTCACCCGGTCCGGCGGTCGGTCACGCCGGCAACGTGCGCCGCAAGAACTGCGTCGTCAGCTCCCACGCCCGGGCCGCCGCCTCGGGGTGGTGGAACATCGGGGCCACGTGGTTGTGGAACGCGTGCCCGGCCTCCTCCTGCACGTGGATCTCCGCGCCCTCGTGCGCGGCCACCGCGGACTCGACGACAGCCACGTCCGTGCGGGGGATGTACGGGTCCTTCCCGCCGAAGTGGAACTGGATCGGGCACGTCACCCGGGGCAGGTCCCCGATCGACGACGCCACCGTCGAGCCGTAGAACGACACCGCCGTGTCCGGGTCGCCTTCGGCCGCCGCCGCGAACGCCAGCGAACCGCCCAGGCAAAAGCCCAGTACGCCGACGCCGCCGGTCACCGCCGGCCGGGAACGGAGGTGGGCCATCGTCTCCAGCACGTCCGCCAGGCCCAGCTCCGGGTCGAACGACGCCGCGACCTCCATCGATGCCGCCACGCCCGCTTCGTCGTGCGTCGACGACCAGCCCGGGGCGAACCGCCGGAACAGTTCCGGGATCGCCACCACGTACCCGGCCGCCGCGAGCTCCGATGCCACCGAGCGCAGGTAGTCGTCCAGGCCGAAGATCTCCTGGACCAGCACCAGGCCCGGGCCGCGGCCGGATGGCGGGTGCCAGATCGGGAGGTCGGTCATCGCAACGCCCTTTCCAGGATGTCGGCGACCAGGGCGGCCTGGTGACCGTCCGGGTCGAGGTCGGGGTCGAACACCGTCAGCTCGAAGCCCGCCGCGCCCGGGCGCGCCAAGAGCTCGCGCAGCACCGAAACCACCGTCGACGGATCGAGACCGTGCGGGTCGGGACTGTCCACTGCGGACACGTGCGCCGGGTCGAGGACGTCGATGTCCACGTGCACCCAGAACCCGTCCAGGTCCGGGAAGGCCGGCGGCACCGGGGTGCCGGCCATGAGCGACTCCGACGTGACGTGCGCGATGCCCGCCGCCTCCAGCCGGGCCGACTCGGCGGACCGGACGCCCAGGACCAGGACGTCCTCGTCGCGGACGTACGGCCGGAGCCCGTCGATGTCGGCCAGGTCGTCGGCGCCGCGGCCGGTCATGATCGCCAGGTCCTCGCCCGCCGCCGCGCCGACGTGCTCGGCCGCGGGCAGGTGGCGGAAGTCGTCGTGGCCGTCGAGGTAGGCGATCCCGTAGCGGCCGCAGCGGCGCAGCGCCAGCATCGCGCCCAGCGAGATCGAGCAGTCGCCGCCCAGGACGACCGGGAAGCCACCGCCGGCGCGCACCGACGCGATCCGGGCCGCGAGTGCCCGTGTGTAGGCCGCGATCGCCGCCGAGTTGCGGACGCCGTCGCCCGGCTGCCAGGTGCCCACGTACCGCCCGGGCGTCACGACCCCGCCGTCCGACGCGCCCAGGCGGCGCAGGATGCCCAGGTCGCGCAGCACGCCGGGGGTCTTGTAGCAGCCGGGCACCGCGCCCTCGGCCGGCGGGCGCAGGCCCAGGTTGGACGGAGCGTCGAGCAGGACCAAGTTCCCCATCCGGTCACCGTACTGGCTCCGCGGCCGGTCGCGACCTAAGTTGGGAGACCGACCTAGGAGGCGCGATGGCCGACCGCACCAAGTACATCCTGGACGAAGAAGATCTCCCGACGCAGTGGTACAACGTCGTTCCCGACCTGCCCGAACCGCCACCGCCGCCGCTGCACCCCGGCACCCGCGAGCCGGTCGGTCCGGCCGATCTGGCGCCGCTCTTCCCGCAGGCGCTCATCGCCCAGGAAGTGACGACCGATCGCTATGTCGACATCCCGGAGGAGGTCCGGGAGGTCTACCGGCTGTGGCGGCCGTCGCCGCTGTTCCGCGCGCGCCGGCTGGAGAAGGCGCTCGGCACCCCGGCGCGGATCTACTACAAGTACGAGGGCGTCAGCCCGGTCGGTTCGCACAAGCCGAACACCGCTGTGCCGCAGGCGTTCTACAACGCGCAGGAGGGCGTCACCCGGCTGACCACCGAGACCGGCGCCGGCCAGTGGGGGAGCGCGCTCGCGTTCGCCTGCGCGCAGTACGGCATCCGGTGCGAGGTGTGGCAGGTCCGGGCCTCCTACGACCAGAAGCCCTACCGCAAGCTGATGATAGAGACGTTCGGCGCGACCGTCCACCCGAGCCCGTCCGAGCTGACCGAGTCCGGCAAGGCCATCCTCGCCGAGCACCCGGACTCGACCGGCAGCCTCGGGATCGCGATCAGCGAGGCCGTCGAGCAGGCCGCGCAGGACCCGGACACGCGGTACGCGCTGGGCAGCGTCCTCAACCACGTGCTGCTGCACCAGACGATCATCGGCGAAGAAGCGCTGAAGCAGTTCGAGCTGGCCGGTGACACCCCCGACGTGCTCGTCGGCTGCACCGGCGGCGGCTCGAACTTCGGCGGGCTCGCCTTCCCGTTCCTGCGCGAGAAGCTGGCCGGCCGGATGGACCCGGTCATCCGCGCGGTCGAGCCGGCCGCGTGCCCGACGCTGACGCGCGGGAAGTACGCCTACGACTTCGGCGACACGGCCGGGCTCACGCCGCTGCTCAAGATGCACACGCTCGGCCACGACTTCATCCCGGACCCGATCCACGCGGGCGGCCTGCGCTACCACGGGATGTCGCCGCTGATCTCGCACATCTACGAGCTGGGTCTGATCGAAGCGCTCGCGATCGGGCAGCAGGAGTGCTTCGCCGCGGGGGTGCAGTTCGCGCGGGCGGAGGGGATCATCCCGGCCCCCGAGCCGACCCACGCGCTCGCGGCGTGCATCCAGGAAGCGTTGCGGTGCAAGGAAACCGGTGAGGAGAAGGTGATCCTCACGGCGCTGTGCGGGCACGCGCACCTCGACCTGCCCGCGTACGGCGCTTACCTGGCCGGGGAGATGGTGGACAACGAGCTCCCGGACTCGGCGCTCGAAGCGTCGCTGGCGACCCTGCCGTAGTCAGCGCGCGTCGGGGATTTCGGGGCGGGTGAGCTCCGTGCGGGCCGTGGCCAGGACCACCCGGTCGCGGCCCGCCGCCTTCGCCTCGAACACCGCGTCGTCCGCGGCCTGCAGGAGGATCGTGTACTCGGCGGCCGTTTCCGGGTAGACCGCCGCACCGATCGACGCGGTCAGGCCGGCGATCACCTCGGGCTTGCCCGGGCGGATCACCGGGACCGCGACCTCGACCCGCGCGATCGCCGTCCGGATGCGGTCGGCGATCGCCACGATCTCCGCGCTCGTCGCGCCCGGGAGCAGCACCACGAACTCGTCGCCGCCGAAGCGGCCCACGTAGTCGCCGCCGCGGACCGAGCCCTGGATCGCCGCCGCGATCGCGCGGAGGACCTCGTCGCCCGCCAGGTGGCCGTTGCCGTCGTCGATGGCCTTGAAGTGGTCGATGTCGATCATCAGGACGCCCGCCGTCGAGGCGAGCTCGGTCGCGCGGGCCAGTTCGTTGCGGGCCAGCTGGACCCAGAACTCGGGGGCCAGCAGCGCCGTCTTGGAGTCGGTGCGCGCGGCGGCCTGGAACTGCGGGAGCAGCAGCCCGATGTGCAGCGCCACCGGCGTCACCATGAGCACCGGCAGCAGCCACGGCCGGACCGTCATCACCAGCGCGATGCCGCAGCCGACGCCGACCGCGGCCAGCACGATCAGCACGTCGGACGGGTTGCCGAACGCCTGCCGCGGCGGCTTGCCCGGGTTGCTCATCAGGATCGCGAGGATGACCAGCACGTAGTTGAGCCCGAAGTACACGAGGCCGGCCGCCAGCAGCGCCGTCATCCCGCCGAAGCCGTCCAGGTGGGGGACGTACGGCGCCACGTACCCGGTTCCCGCCCGGAGAACGGCGCCCGCGGCGAAACAAGCGAGGATGACGGTGGCCCCGGAAAACACTTTCCGGTGAATCACGCCGCGTCGTTTGTAAACGCGGACCCAGGAATGGGCGTAGCTGACGACGATGACGAGTGTGGCCAGTGGCGGGGGCAGCAGGAGCAGCCCGGCGAAGATCCAGATCGACTGCAGGTGCATGTGCGGGCGGCCGTCGGCGGCGAGCTCGCGGATGCGCTCGATGCGTTGCGCCGCTTCGAGGTGCACGATTTCGCCCGCGAGGATCAGTCCACACCAGAGCATCGACTGGGCGGTAATCGGCACGAGCGTGGCCGTCGCGACGACCGCGATCAGCGCCAGCGCGTCGACGACGAGGACATAGCCGAACACCGGAGTGGTCAGCTTCCACATCGCCCACGTACGGATACCTGATCGTGGACGTTCTGAGCTGGGCTTTCGCCCTGGGGACCCGGACAATCCCACGAAACGCCCCTCTTCTCAGGACGGAACTCTTCGCGGAAATCGTCACTGTAATCGAATGAACGCGGTGTGTCACTAGGCCGGTCAGGCTACCGTCCGGTTACGCACCGTACAACAACCCTCACCTAGGAGAAACCATGTCGCACTTCCTCCCCACCAGCAACATCGTCCCGTCCCGCCGCCGCGCGCAGCGGCCGACCGACTGGACGCGGCAGCTCCCCACCGACTGGACCCGCGCGATCCCGACCGACTGGACCCCGCGGCAGCTGCCGACCGACTGGACCGCCCGCGAACTGCCCACCGACTGGACCGTGCGCGAGCTGCCGACGGATTGGACCCGCCCCGGCGTCTCGTCACCGCTGCCGCAGTGCCCGACCGACTGGACGCGGTCCTGACCCGTGCCCGGTGACCGGCCGGCCGGGCCGGTCACCGGGAATCCGGTTGCGCACGACGCCACAGCGCCGCCGCGCCGATCGCCGCCGCCACGCCGATCGCGCCCGCGCCGGCGACCACCCCGTGCGGGGCCGCGCGTTCCGCCGCGAGCCCGGCCAGCACCACGCCCAGGCCCTGCGACACCCGCAGCGCCGTCAGCGCGAAGCCGAACGCCTGCGCGCGCTGGGTGTCCGGGGTCAGCTGGACGAACGTCGTGTTCGCGATCAGGTTGTACGAACTCGCCACCCCGGACAGCGTCAGCAGCGCCAGCGTGCCCTCCAGGTTCGGCCGCAGCGAGCAGCCGAGCAGGGCCGCGCACGCCAGCACCGCCAGCGGCCCGAGCAGCCGCGCCCGCCGCTCGGGCGGGATCCGCGACAACGCCGCCATCCCGAGCACGTTCCCCAGCGCGTACGCCGCCAGCAGCAGCCCGACCACCACCGCGCCGCCCCCGAGTTCGGCGGCGTACGGGGCGGCGATCGCCTCGCCCGCGATGTAGATCCCCGACACGCACCCCAGCGCCACCAGCGCGAGCCGCCGCCGGTCGCCGGTCACCACCGTCCAGCCCGCGCGGACGTGCCGCCACCAGCGGACGCCGGACGATTCGCGGGGCGCCCGCGCGTGGACGCCGGTGACCAGGAACAGCGCCGACGCCGCGAAGCTGACCGCGTCCGCCAGCAGTGCCCCGCCGGTACCGATGGCCGCCACGAGCAGCCCGCCCAGCGCGAAGCCGGCGACCTGGCCCGCCTGCACCAGCATCATCAGCAAACCCATGCCGGGCACGAAGGTGTCGCCGGGCAGCACCTGCGGCAGCAGTGCCGCGCGCGCCGCGTTCCAGACCGGGTTGAGCAGCTGGACGCCGACCAGCAGCGCCGCCACCGGCGCCAGCGGGAGACCGGGCACCGCCATCACGGCCACCGCGGCCGCGCGCAGGACGTCGGCCACGACCATCACCGCCCGCGGCGGGTGGCGGTCGGCCAGCCCGGACAGCAGCGGCCCGCCGACCAGGTCCGGCAGGAACGTCAGCGCGTACGCCAGCGCGGCCCAGCCCGGCGAATTCGTGCGGTCGTAGACCAGGATCGACAACGCAACGCGCGCCAGCTGGTCACCGGTGACCGAGACCAGCTGCGCGGAGAACAGCGCCCGGAACTCGGTCACGCCGAGGACGTCCCGGAACCCGACCGCGCGTGCCGCCATGGGCACTCAGGGTACCGGCGCGGACGCCCAGCGTGAACGGCCGTTAGGAGGTCACTGGCCTTCGCCGCACGTGATTTTCGGCTGCGGGTTGTAGTGGACCGTCCGGGTCGAGCGACTGACTTCGCGGCCGGACGCGGCGTCCTTGAGCACGCGCGTGTCCGTCGTGGTGAAGCCGGGCGCGCCGTTGGACGCGTGGCAGTTCTCCGCCGGGCCCGGCTTGGGCTGCGGGTCGCTCGGGTTCGAGCGGCCGCCGGGGATCGACTCGACCGTGTAGCGCTTGGTGCCCCACAGCTTCACCGTGATCGACGACGGCGACCAGATCGCCTGGATCGCGATGCCGGTGGCCGAGTCGTTGGTGAACTTGAGGTCGATCACGCTGGAGCCGTTGGGGTTCTGGAACACCGTCGCCTCGCGCGCGGCGGGGTAGCGGCTGATGTAGTAGCTGTGTTCCTTGTGCCCGGCGTCCTTCATGCCCGCGAAGTAGGACGCGTTGTACAGCGTCGTCGCGAACTGCGAGATGCCGCCGCCGACTTCGCGGCCTGGGGCGCCGTCCTTGATCACGCCCGCCTCGACGTAACCCTGCGGCTTGCCGCGCGGGCCGGTGAACCCGTTGAGGCTGAAGGTTTCCCCCGGCTTGACGATGGCGCCGTTCACCTTCTGCGCGACGACGCGGATGTTCGTGCCGGAGTCGGCCGCGAAGCCGCCGGTGGTGAACTCGCCGACGACCTCCTTCACGCCCAGCTGGTTCGCCTGCTCGGTGGTCACCTTGGCCGGCGCGTCCTTGTAGACGGCGGGCACCTCGCGCCCGTCGGTCTTCTTCAGGACCTCGGGCAGCGGCTTGAGGCTCGGGTCCCAGTCGATGGTCCGGCCGTCGGTGGAGGGGGCGACCGTGGGCTTGCCGCCCTCGAAGACGATGGTCGCCTCCTTGCCCTCCTTCTCGGTGGACTTCAGCTGCGGCCCGGCGGCTTCGGCGATCTTGGCGTTGTCGATCTTCGGGTTCAGGCCGCCGCCGTCGGCGGGCTCGAACGTGATCGCCGCGGCGATCGCCTCCGGCTTCACGGTGGCGTTCTTGCCCTCGCCCTTGACCACCAGCGGACCCGAAACGGCGGGCCGCGCGAACTGGTCGAGCGCGGCCTGGACGCCTTCGGGGGTGGTGCGGACCGGCGTGCTCGTCACCGGCAGCGCGAGGGTCTCGCCCCGCGCCCAGTGCTCGACGACGGCGGCGCTCGCGGCCGGCACGTCGAGCTTCTGCCCGGCCTTCGGCGGCACGGCGACCGGGTTCACGCCCTCGAACTTCACGGTGCCTTCGGCGGGGTCGCGGTCGACCTGGCCGCGCAGCTGCTCCAGCGCGGCGGTGAGCTTGGCGTCCTCGGCGTGGCTGACGACGCCGACCTCGCGGCTGGAGAACAGCGACGACAGGCGCGTGAACGGGTTCAGCGGCTGCTCGCCGGCCTGGTCGAGGGTCTGCGGCCAGTCGAGCTTCAGCCCGGCGAGGGTCGGCGAGAGCGTGCCCTGGACGTCGCCCGCCGTCACGGCCAGCGGACGGGTGAGCCGCGGCTCGATCCGGCCGCGCAGCTCCTGCTCGGCGGCGGCGCGGTCCATCCCGCCGACGTCGACGCCGGCCACGGTCACCCCGCGCGGCACGCTGCCCTGGCTGACCAGCAGGTCGACGCCGTAGACGACGACGAGGAAACCGAACACCCCGCCCGCGATCCAGCCGGCTTTGCGCAGGTCGCGCTGCTTCGGGGGCGTGGCTTCCGGCTCGGGCCGGACGACCGGCAGGACGTCCGTCTGCTCACCGTGTGACTCGGGCCAGCGCGGTTCGTGCGGCAACTCTCCACCCCTTCAACGCGGCACCGGATCGCGCCGGTGACGGCCTCAGCGTACGGGGCACCCGGACAAGCCGTACGACTCGCCCTAACGGGGGATGAACCGGTCACGGAACGGCCGACCGAGGCAACCTCACCGCGCGTCGGGCTCGGGATTGTGTCCCGCCCGGGCCAGGAAGTCGAAGTCGCAGCCTTCGTCGGCCTGCGTGATGTGTTCGCTGTAGAGCGCGCCGTAACCGCGCTCGAACCGCGGCGCCGGGGCCACCCAGGACGCCCGCCGTCGCTCGAGCTCCTCGTCGGACACCTCGAGCCGCAGCGTCCGGGCGGGAACGTCCAAGGTGATCAGGTCGCCGTCGCGGACCAGCGCGAGCGGGCCGCCGACGTGCGACTCGGGGGCGACGTGCAGCACGCAGGCGCCGTAGCTGGTGCCGCTCATCCGCGCGTCCGAGATCCGGACCATGTCCCGGACGCCCTGCTCGAGCAGGTGCGCGGGGATCGGCAGCATCCCGTACTCGGGCATCCCCGGGCCGCCGAGCGGGCCGGAGCCCCGCAGCACCAGTACCGAATCGGCGGTGATGTCCGGGTTGTCGATCCGCTTCTTGAGGTCCGCGTAGTCCTCGAACACCACGGCCGGGCCGGTGTGCGTGAGCAGGTGCGCCTCGGCCGCGATGTGCTTGATGACCGCGCCGGACGGCGCCAGGTTGCCGTGCAGGACGGCGACCCCGCCCTCGGCCGCCACCGGGTTGTCCCGCGGCCGGATGACGTCGTCGTCGTGCACCTGCGCGGCGGCGAGGTTCTCGCCGAGGGTGCGCCCGGTGACGGTGGGCCGGTCGGGGTGCAGCAGGTCGGTCAGCCGCGACAGCAGCCCGGGCAGGCCGCCCGCGTAGTAGAAGTCCTCCATCAGCCAGTCGCCGCCGGGGCGGATGTTCGCGAGCACCGGCACGCGCCGCGCGATGGCGTCGAAGTCGGCCAGCGACAGCGGGATCCCGCTGCGCCCGGCCATCGCGATCAGGTGGATCACGGCGTTGGTCGAGCCGCCCAGCGCGAGCACGGTGGTGATCGCGTCGGCGTACGCGCGCTTGTCCAGCACCTGCGTGATCGTCAGGTCTTCCCAGACCATGCCGACGATCCGCGCTCCGCTCGCCGCGGCCATCCGGTGGTGCGCCGAGTCGACGGCGGGGATCGACGCGGCGCCTGGCAGCGTCACGCCGAGCACCTCCGCGGCCGACGTCATGGTCGAGGCCGTCCCCATCGTCATGCAGTGCCCGGGGGAACGGGCGAGACCTCGCTCCAATTCGGACATTTCCGCGTCGCCGATGAGCCCGGCACGCTTGTCGTCCCAGTACTTCCACATGTCCGTGCCACTGCCGAGGACTTCGTTGCGCCAGTGCCCGCGCAGCATCGGCCCGGCCGGCACGAAGATCGCGGGCAGCCCGGCGCTCGCCGCGCCCATCAGCAACGCCGGCGTCGTCTTGTCGCAGCCGCCCATCAGGACGGCGCCGTCGATCGGGTAGGACCGCAGGATCTCCTCGGTCTCCATGGCGAGGAGGTTGCGGTAGAGCATCGGCGTCGGCTTCTGGTAGGTCTCCGACAGCGTCGCGACCGGGAACTCCAGCGGGAAGCCGCCGGCCTGCCAGACGCCGCGCTTGACCTGCTCGGCGCGTTCGCGCAGGTGCATGTGGCAGGGGTTGATGTCGGACCAGGTGTTGAGGATGCCGACGACCGGTTTGCCGAGGTGCTCTTCCGGGTTGTAGCCGAGCTGGCGGCCGCGGGCGCGGTGGCTGAAATTGCGCAGCTCGTCGCCGCCGAACCAGCGGTGGCTGCGGAGCTCCTCGGGCGTCTTCATGCGATCCAGTATGGCATCTGATATATGATCTCGGGGGCCTGGTTGAATGGGTCCCGACACTAGTGAGGGAGCGCGCCATGACCGGGACGTTCAGCTTGCCGGCCTCCCGGACCGAAGTGGTCCTGGAGGAGATCCGGCGCGGCATCCTCACCCGCGAGCTGGTTCCCGGCCAGCCGCTCGTCGAAGCGGAGCTGGCTGCGCGCCTCGGCGTGTCCAAGACGCCGGTGCGCGAGGCGCTCAAGGTGCTCTCCAACTCCGGGCTGGTGACGTTCAGCCCGTACAAGGGCGCGTCCGTGGTCACGGTCGACGCCGAGCTGGCGAAGTCCGTCTACGACGTCCGGACGGTGCTCGAGCCGGAAGCCGTCCGGCGGACCGTCGAGCGGCGCGACCCCGCCCTGCTCGAGGACGCGGCGGAGGCGCTGAAGGAGGCGTCGTCGGCGATCGCGGACAAGGACCAGGCCGCGCTCAGCCTGCTGAACCGCCGGTTCCACCGCGCCCTCTACCGCGGCTGCGGCAACCCGCTGATGGTCAGCATCCTCGACGACCTCAAGGACCGCGCGGCGCTGATCAGCGTCGTCGGCTGGGAAGCCAACCCCAGCTGGAAGAAGGAGTGGACCGAGCACAAGGCGGTGCTCGCGGCGGCCAAGAAGGGCGACGCCGACGGCGCCGCGGCGCTGCTGCGCGAGCACATCGGCGGGTTCCTGGACCGGGTGCTGAAGGCCATCGGGTGAAGCTGCTCCTCATCTCGGACACGCACCTGCCCGCCCGCGCCCGCGTGCTGCCGCCGCAGGTGTGGGCCGAGGTCGAGGCCGCCGACGTCGTCGTGCACGCGGGTGACTGGGTCGAGGTCGCCCTGCTGGACGAGCTCGAGGCGCGCAGCAAGCGGCTGATCGGCGTCTACGGCAACAACGACGGCCCCGACCTGCGGGCGCGGCTCCCGGAGATCGCGCGGGCGGACCTCGACGGCGTCCGGCTGGCCGTGATCCACGAAACCGGCGCGAAGCAGGGCCGTGAGCAGCGGTGCGACGCGTGGTTCCCGGACACCGACGTGCTCGTGTTCGGGCACAGCCACATCCCGTGGGACACCGTGGCGCCGTCCGGGTTGCGGCTGCTCAACCCCGGTTCGCCGACCGACCGCCGCCGCCAGCCGCACTGCACGTACCAGACCGCGCGCGTCGAGGACGGCGTTCTGGTGGACGTCGAGCTGCATCAACTGCCCCCGAGGGGGTAGACAGGTCCCATGGATCCGGCATGGGCCTTGCGGGAGATCGCGTTCCAGCTCGAACGCGCGGGGGAACCGACCTACCGCGTCCGGGCGTTCCGGAACGCGGCCGCGACCGTCGACAAGACCGACGCTGCGCAGCTGGCCTCGATGGCGGAGAACGGCACGCTCACCTCGCTGCCCGGCATCGGCAAGGCGACCGCCGGGGTCGTCGAGGACGCGCTGGCCGGGCGCGATCCGGCGTATCGCGCCAAGCTCGTCGAGAAGGAACTCCCGGACGGCGAGCCGCTGCGGTCGGCGCTGCGCGGGGACTGCCACACCCATTCGGACTGGTCGGACGGCGGCAGCTCGATCGGCGAGATGGCCGTCGCGGGGCGGGACCTCGGCCACGAGTGGATGGTGCTGACCGACCACTCGCCGCGGCTGACCGTCGCGAACGGGCTTTCGCCGGACCGGCTGCGGACGCAGATGCAGATCGTCGCGAAGGCCAACGAGCTGATGGCGCCGTTCCGGCTGCTGCACGGCATCGAGGTCGACATCCTCGACGACGGTGCCCTCGACCAGGAGGACGAACTGCTGGGGCAGCTGGACTTCGTCGTCGCGAGCGTGCACTCGAAGCTGCGGATGCCGGCCAGGGACATGACCCGGCGGATGGTGGCGGCGGTCCGGAACCCGCGCACGCGGGTGCTCGGGCACTGCACCGGCCGGCTGGTCGTCGGCCGCGGCCGTCCCGAGTCGGAGTTCGACGCCGAAGCCGTGTTCACCGCGTGCCGCGAGAACGGCGTGGCGGTCGAGATCAACTCCCGGCCGGAGCGGCTCGACCCGCCGATGCGCCTGCTGCGGCTGGCCGCGGAGATCGGCTGCGACTTCACCATCGACAGCGACGCGCACGCGCCGGGCCAGCTCGACTGGCTGGGCTACGGCTGCGAGCGCGCGATCAAGGCGGGGATCGGCCCCGAGCGCGTCCTGAACACCCGCACGGCCGACGAGCTGGTCAGCCGCTGATCTCGATGACCGGGTGCCGCGCCGGGTCGAGCCAGCGCAGGAGCTCCGTCAGGTCCGCGCCGGGGATCGCGACGCAGCCGGCGGTCGGCTTCCCGTCGGTGACGTGCAGGAAGAACGCCGAACCCGCGCCCGGCACGACGGGTGCGCGGTTGTAGTCGATGACGACGGCGTTGGCGTAGACCGCGCCCGCCTTGCCGAGGTTCTCCCCGGCGGCCTCGTCGAACGGGCACGTGCCGGGAGTGCAGGAGAAGTGCGTGTTGTAGTGCGGGGAAGCGACGTCGGACACCCACCAGTCCGAGGTGGTGACTTCCCGGTAGGGCAGCCGGGTTTGCGCCGGTGCGGTACCGAACGCCTCGGTCAGCGGCCAGACGCCCGCCGGGGTGTGGGACGTCGACTCGCTCGCCTGCCCGACCCCGTTCTTCCCGACGTGCGCCCGAACCGGGCCGTAGGCCTTCGTCCACTCGCCGCCGGTGCGCTGCCACGCCGTGAGGACGGCCGTGGTCGCGTCCGCCGGATCGGCTCGGACGGTGATGCGCTGTTCCGGCTCGGGCTGCTCCGGCGAGGCGGCCCCGCTGGTCAGCAGCGCGGCCGCGGCCAGCGTGACACCGAGGGATCTCCTGCGCATACGGGAGAGCCTAACGGTGCCACGCGGGCCGCGCCGGGTTCAGTTGATGGTGTAGGAGTCGCCGTAGACCTTCCACTTCAGCGGCGTGTGCAGGTCGAAGTTGCCCGCGTTGAGGAACACCAGCTGCTCGGTGTCGACGCGGGAGGTGTCGGCGTGCGCCTCTTCCTGCTTCATGATGACCTTGCGCGCGGCGAAGAACGCCTTGAGGTAGGTCGCCTCGTCGCCACCCTGGGCCGGCGTCTTCGCCTTCTTCATCGCGGCCTTGCGGATGCCGCCGAAGCTGTCGGAGCTGTCACCGGGGCCGTGCATGACGATCGCGTCGTAGTAGGCGAACTGGCCGAGGTTGCTGAGGCCGTCCGACTTCCCCTGGCTCACGGCCGGGTTGAAGTAGACGCGGTCGCGCTCGTTGTTCTGCGCGGTCTGGAACGCGCTGGTGGCCGCGGCCTGCTTCCACGCGCTCTCGAACGCCGAGCCGAGGCCGCTGTGCGAATCGGTGCCGTTCACCTTGCGCAGCGCGGGAAGGAACTTCGCGAGCGGGTTGTCCGGGACGGAATTCGTGTACGCCTCGACGAGTTCGAGCATGTCGCCGGTGCCGGAGCAGAACCCGATGATGCCGGCGGTGTACCCGCGGCCGTCACCGATGTCCTCGATGTACTTGTACTGCGCTTTCCAGTCCAGCGACGAGTTTTCCGCGCTGGAGACCAGCTTCATCGCGATCTCCTTCTTCGCCGGCACCGACAGGTCACCGGCGGCTCGGACGCTCGCGCTGGTCACGCTGGTGGTTTCGTTCGCGGCGATCGCGGGGGTGGTGATCACGAGGGCGGCCACGGAGGCGGCGCCGAGCGCGCCGACGAGAACCGGCCGCAACTTCTTGCTCATGGGAGGAGACCCTTTCCGCGGTGTGCGCCGTGGGGGATCACGGCGGTTACGGGTGATGCGGGTGGAGCTGCGGCGTAGCGACACGGTAGCGAAGAGTCAGCGGGCTCCACAAGAGGCGGAATTCGTTCATGTTCGTGAACGGTCCAGACCAGTGCTGGGGTCCGGTTAGGACGGTGGCCGGGGCTGCGCCGAGGTCGCCACGGGGGCCGATGTCATGAACGACCCTTTCACCGCGTGGGGCGCGGTGAACGACTCGTTCATGACGTCCGTGCGGGCCGGGCGAGCCGGGACGGCCGGGACGACTCAGCGGGCGCCGGCGAAGAGCCTGATCACGTCCGGGAGCACGTTCACCGGGATCGTCGGGTCGATCGCCCGCTGCACGCCCAGGCCGATGCCCAGGCTGAGCAGGGCCGTCGCGGCGTCGTCGGCCGACATCGGGAGGGTGATCGCGAAGCGCTCGGCGTAGCCCGTGAGCAGGCCGGCGATGGTTTCGCGGATGGCCTTGTCGCGCGCGGCCAGTTCGGCGCGCACGTGCGGGTCGCGGCGGGCGTTCGTGGCGAACTCGACCTCCAGCGCGGTCCAGGCCTCGTCGCCGATGCTGCGCTCGGCCCACGCCTGGAACGCCGTGAGCAGCCCTTCCATCCCGTCCGCGCCGGACAGCGCCTCGGCGACCAGTGTGACCTGCTCGTCGTGGATCCGGTCGAGCACCGCGAGGCAGAGCTCGTCCTTGCTGCGGAAGTTCGAGTACACCGCGCCCTTCGAGTACCCGGCCTCGTCCGCGACCTTCTCCAGCGACGTCACCGAGTAGCCGTCGCGCAGGAAGAGCTCCTTGGCGGTGTCGATCAGCTGCTGCCGGGTGCGTGCCTGGCTTTCCGCGCGGGTGAGTCGGGCCATGCGTGCACTCTAGTCAGGTCCGGAATCGGGGTACCGTCAGTATCGAGATACTGTTAGTCTCCGAAAATGGAACAACGCCACTTCGAAGTCCTCGTCGTCGGAGCCGGGGCGTCGGGATTGGGCGCGGCCATCCGCCTCGGCCAAGCCGGGGTCACCGACCTCGCCGTGCTGGAGAAGGCGGACTCGCTCGGCGGCACCTGGCGCGACAACACCTACCCCGGCTGCGCCTGCGACGTCCCGTCCGCGCTGTACTCCTACTCCTTCGCGCCGAACCCGGAGTGGACGCGCGCGTTCGCCGGGCAGCCGGAGATCCGGGCGTACCTGCACGAGACGGCCGCGCGGTTCGGCGTCACGGAGAAGATCCGGTACGGCGTCGAGGTCACGCGGTCGCAGTGGAATCCCCGGGATGGCCGGTGGGAACTGGAAACGTCGGCCGGCCCGTACACCGCGCGGATCCTCGTCGCCGGCACCGGGCCGTGGCACGAACCGAAGGTCCCGGACCTGCCCGGTCTCGCGGAGTTCCCCGGCGAAGTCTTCCACTCCGCGCGCTGGAACCACGGCTACGACCTGGCGGGCAAGCGCGTCGCGGTGATCGGCACGGGCGCGTCCGCGGTGCAGTTCGTGCCCGAGATCGTGCCGCGGGTGGCGGAGCTGCACCTGTTCCAGCGCACCGCTCAGTGGGTGCTGCCGAAGCCCGACCACCACGTCCCCGGCGTCGAACGGTTCCTGCTCCGGCGGTTCCCGGCGCTGCAGCGGGCGTTGCGCCGGGCGGAATACGGCGCGATGGAGACGCTCGGGTTCGGCTTCCGGCACCCGTGGCTGCTGCGGCAGGTGCAGAAGATCGGCCTCGCGCACCTGCGGCTGACCGTGCGGGACCCGGTGCTGCGCACGGCGCTGACACCGGACTACACGCTCGGGTGCAAGCGGCTCCTGATGTCCAACACCTACTACCGGTCGCTCACCGAGTCCCATGTGGACGTCCACGCGACGGGCGTCTCGGCCATTCGGGACGGTCGCGTGCTCGGTGCGGACGGCTCGTCGGCCGAGGTCGACGCGATCATCTTCGGCACCGGCTTCCACATCCTCGACATGCCGGTGTCGGCGCGCGTGTTCGACGGCGACGGCCGCAGCCTCGACGACCACTGGAAAGGCAGCCCGCGGGCGTACCTCGGGACGACGGTGGCCGGCTTCCCCAACCTGTACCTGCTGCTCGGACCGAGCCTCGGCACCGGGCACTCGTCGGCGTTCATGATCATGGAAGCCCAGCTGCGGCACACGGTGGCGGCGGTGACCCGGACGCTGCGCTCGGGCTGGGCGTCGGTTTCGGTGCGGGCTTCGGTCCAGGAGGCGTTCGACGCGGACGTCCAGGCGGCGCTGCCGGGCACGGTCTACCAGTCCGGCGGGTGCTCCAGTTATTACACGGACGTCAACGGGCGCAACAGTTTCAGCTGGCCGTTCTCGACCGGACGGCTGCGCTCACAGGTGGGTTCGTTCGACGAGAAGGACTACGAAATCAGGAGGGCCCATGCGGTTCGGTAGCGGCTACCCGGTCATTGACCCGCGCGGCGCGGTCGTCGCGATCACCGGCGGGGCACGGGGAATCGGCCGCGCGACGGCGGCGGAGTTCGCCGCGCGCGGGGCCACGGTGTGCGTCGGCGACCTGGACACCGTGCCGATCGCGGACGCGCACAGCTTCCCGCTGGACGTGACCGCGCGCGAATCCTTCGACGCCTTCACCGAGGCGGTGACTTCGCGGTTCGGGCGGATCGACGTCCTGGTCAACAACGCCGGTGTGATGCCGCTCGGGGATTTCCTGGCGGAGCCGGACGAGGTCGGCCGGACCACCCTGGACGTCAACGTCCAGGGCCTGGTCAACGGCCTGCGCTCGGTGCTGCCGGGCATGATCGCGCGCGAGCGGGGGCACGTGGTGAACGTGGCGTCGATGGCGGGCAAGATCCCGCTGCCGGGCATGGCGGTCTACAACGCGAGCAAGTTCGCGGCGGTCGGCCTGACGGCGGCGGTCCGCCGCGAGTACGCGGCGACGGGGGTGAGCGTGAGCGCGGTGCTGCCCGGCGCCGTGCGGACCGAGTTGTCTTCGGGGGTGCGGCTCGGGGGAGCACTGCCCACAGTGGACCCGGAGGACGTGGCCGAGGCGATCGCGGGCACGCTCCGGACCCGGCGCGCGGAGACGGCGGTCCCGCGGTGGCTGGCGGGCTGGGACCTGCTGGCGGCGATCACCCCGGAACCGGTGATGTCCCGGGCCCGCGGCCTGATCGGCGACGACCGGGCGCTGACGGAACTGGACCCGGCGGGGCGGGCGGCGTACGCGGGCCGGGTCGCGGCCCAGGTGCGGTCACGACAACCCGGCCACCCACCCAACCGGCGGCCGGGCTCGGCTCAGTCCCACTCCCAGACCATCCCGTAGACCCCCGGCTGGGCGTCCAGCACCGCGATGTGGCTGGTCAGGCTGGGCCCCACCGGCAGCTCCCGCGACCGCTCCCCGTCCGGCGAGCCCTCCCGGGGCTGGTGGTAGCGGTAGCAGCGCACCGGCACCGCCGCCGGGTCGAAGGCCGCCTGCAGCACGATCTGGCGGGCCGGTGCGCGCACCCCGAACTGCAGGTAACTCGTCTCCGGCGGCGTCCCCTCGTACCCGAACTCGAAGTCGAACACGTACGTCTCGCCCGCCCGCAGCGGGTAGTCGAAGCGCAGTTCCACGGCCATCAGCTCGGACGCCGGGTCGCGGCGGACGCGGCCGGGGCGGCAGCAGTTCGCCGACCGCAGCACCGGCCGGTGGCCGCCGCCGGTCTGCGGGCGGAAGAAGGAGACCCAGCGGTCGACGCCGTCCTCGCGGCTGGTCACCACCAGCTCCGAACGGACCGAGCGCTCGGTGCGGTCCGGGCCGAGCGTCGCGCGCTGGTGGACCGAGGCCAGCGCCAGGCGGGCGTTGCCGTCGAGGTCGATGCCGTCGCAGGAGGCCAGCTCCGTCGGCTCGGACCCCAGCGCGCTGGCCAGGCTGACCCCGCCGGGCCACGGCGTGCGCTCGCGGGGGCGCGCGACCAGCGTCGTCAACGCGTCCGCGGGCAGGCCGAGGCATCCTTCCGCGACGCCGACCGCGTGCAGCGAGCGGTGCCCTTCCGGGTGACGCCGGCCGCGGCGCCAGTAGCTCAGCGTCGCCAGGCTGACCTGGGCGCCGTGCGTGGCCATCCGCCGCTGCAGTGCTTCCAGGCTCAGCCCGCGGTGCCGGATCGCCGCGTCGAACGCCACCTCGAACGGTCCTTCCCGGACCGCGGTGGCGACTTCCGCAGGCAGCGCTTCCATCGGGTAAGCATGAATTCTCGCGGAACACCGCGCAACGAGGCCTGCCACCAAAGTAGGTGACAGGCCTCGCCGGGGGATCAACTGACCGTGAGCGCGGTGTCGTCCACGGCGAACGACGTCTGCAGGGACTGGTCCTCGGTCCCGGCGAACTTCAGCGTGACCGTCTGCCCGGCGAACGACGACACGTCGATCGTCTTCTGGACGTAGGCCGAGTTGCGGTCGAGGTTCGAGTACGTCGCCAGCGTCGTCGAGCCGAGGGACACGACGAGCTTGTCGTAAGCGACGTTCTCGGTCTCACCGGTCCACACGCGCAGCCAGAACGTCAGGCTGGCGCGGCAGTTCGCGGGGATCGTCACCGACTGCGAAACCGTGTCGGTGTGCGCCGAACCCCAGCCGCCGAGCCACGAGCCGTAGCTGCCCGAGCGCGCCGGCGCCTGGCTGCCCCACTGGCCGATCGTGGTGTTCGGGTCGGTCCACGACGCCTGGCCCGACTCGAAGCCCGGGTTCTGCACCTGCTGCCCGCTGCACCCGCCCGGGGGCGGCGTGGTCGTGGTCGGCGGGGTGGTCGTCGTCGGGGGCGTGGTGGTGGTCGGCGGGGTGTCCGTGCACGTCGGGTCGCCGGACTGCGCCGGCACGCTCACCGCGTTCCACGCCGCCTTGACCGTGTTGAACTCGGTGCAGCTGCCCGGGTACAGGTTCTTCGCGGCCTGCAGCGTCCACGTGCGGTAGCGCAGGTAGCCGCTGCCGGACGTCTTCAGCTGGACGGCGCCGTGCATGATGTTGATCGCCTTGCGGATGCCCAGACCGGTCACCGAGGTGTTGTTGCACGTCGAGCTCGCCGGCTGCCCGTTCGTCGGGTTGCTGCCCTCGGCCAGCAGGTAGAACCAGTGGTCGCCGGGCCCGGCCGCCTTGTGCACCTCCGCGTTCGGGGTCGAACTGGAGTAGCAGTTCGGGTCGCCGACCTTCGACGGGTCGTACATGTAGCGGATCGCGCCGGTGCCGACCAGGTTGACCTCCTCGCCGATCGCGTAGTCCGGCGGGTCGTACTGCGACGGCTCGTTCGCGTAGAACTCCGTCGCGGTGCCGAAGGTGTCGGCGATGAACTCCTGCGTGCCGCCGCCGGAGAAGCCGCCGGAGCCGGAGTAGTCGTCGATGCCGTGGCCCATTTCGTGGCCCAGGATGTCGAGCGAGCCGACCCATTCGCCGCTCGGGTTGTGCCCGAGGTTCACGTAGGCCGGGCGCGAGTTGTAGTAGTACGCGTTTTCGTCGTCGAGGCCGACGCGGATCTTCCACGCGCCGCCGTTGCCGGTGAAGCCGTTGCGGCCCACCCATTCCGAAAGCATCTTCTTTTCGGTCTGCGCGACGAACAACGCGTCCGCGCAGCCGGTTTCGATGTTCGTGCCGCTGCCGTTGCCCCAGCTGTCGTCCGGTCCGGTGAGGACGGCGTCGCTGCTGTAGTTGCGGCAGTCCAGGTTGGCCGTGTTCGGGTCGGCCATCGAGTACGTGCTGCCGGACTTCGTGGTGTTGAGCGCCAGCGGCGACGGGCCGTTCCACTTGCCGGTGCCGGTACCCGCGGCGACGTGCTGCACGCTCCGCAGCACCCGGCCGTCCACGGCGTCGACGTAGACGCTCAGGCTGCTCGGCTCGCCGTGCTCGTCGGTGCCTTCGACGTTGCTTTCGTAGGCCAGCCGCCCGCTGCCGTCGGCCACCACGACGAGCTTGCCGCCGGGCAGGCTCTTCGGCCCGCGGACCTGCTTGCGGGCGACGGCCTCGGCCTGCTGTGCGGACAGCTTGGCGCCGCGGACGTCGAGGTCGCCGAGTGCTTGCTGCTGCGCGACCGACGTCGTCTTCACGGTGCCGGCGGCGTCGGTGGCGATGACCAGGTCGCCGCCGATCACGGGCAGGCCGTCGTAGGTGCGGTCGTAGACGACGTACGACAGGCCGCCGGCGGACCGCACGTCCCGCTGGACGAACTTGTCGTGCGTGCCGGTGAACAGCGCGGCGGGGCGGGCCGCGACCAGGCTCGCGGCGGCGCCGGTGGCGTTGGCCTGCGCCTGCGCGGCGGAGGGCGGCGGTTCGGGCGCGGGCTGCGCGGGCGCGGCGACGGCGATGCCGACCACCACCATGCCCGCCGCCGTGGCGCCGCCGAGCGCGGCGAACCGTTGCGGCAATCTCATGACGCTCCTTGGAAAAACGCGAAGGGGAGGGGAGAACCCGATCGACGCTAATCGCGGAGCGGAGGCGTCAGAAGATTCATCACAGCACCGGATTTTCACGCCCGCCGCTGTGAAAGCGTGAAAACCTCAGAGCGTCTCGAAGCGAATGCCCGCCTTGACGAGGCGGTCGATGAGCGCGTCACCCATGGCGGTCGCCGTGGTCACCTGGCCCGCCGTTTCCGGAAGTTCGTCGGTCGCCAGGCACAACGCCGATTCCGCGAGCATCTTCGCCGTCTCGTCGTAGCCGGGGTCGCCGCCGGACACCTCCGTGACGACCCGCGAGCCGCCGCCCTCGCCGAAGAACCGCACCGAGAACCACGACCGCGCGCGGCGCTCGGGGCTCGGCCCGCCGCCGGGCGTGAGCAGCCGCGACAGCGCCCGCCGCGCCGGCGGTACCTGCGCCGCGGCGAGCAGGGCGCCCGCGCCTGCCACGCCGCCGGCCAGCACCGGCAGGTGCTTGACCGCGGCGAAGTGCCGGTAGGTGAAGTCGGGTCCGTAGCGCTCGGACGCGGCCGCCGACCGGCGGACGACCTCGGGGTCGATGGTCGGCAGCGGCACCGCCCACCAGCCGGGGTCGGCGACGCGGTGCGGGCGCCCGAGCGGGGCGTGCGCGAACCGGCCGGCGGGCCGGGGCTCGGCCGCGGCCCGTTCACGAGCGACCCGGGCCCCGGCCGGCAGCCGGGACATGATGGTCAGCGCGCTGAGGAACGTGCCCCCGGACGGCATCCCGCCGGCCCGGACGTACCCGTCGACCTCCAGCGGCACGCCCTCGGGCAGCTGCCGCACGGTGAACCACGCGCCGAGGTCGTGCGGGATGGAGTCGAAGCCGCACGCGTGCACCAGCCGCGCGCCGGTCTCGCGGGCGCGCCGGTCGTGCGCCAGGTACATCCGGTCGACGAACTCGGGTTCGCCGGTGAGGTCGACGTAGTCCGTGCCCGCCTCGGCGCACGCCGCCACCAGCGGTTCGCCGTGCGTCAGGTACGGCCCGACGGTCGTGATGACCACTTTCGCCGATTCAGCTACGGCCCGCAGCGCCTCGGGATCCGCGGAGTCGGCGATCAGCAGGTCGAGCGCGGCGAACCGGTCGTCGATGGCCGCCAGCCGGGCCCGGACGGCTTCGAGCTTGCCGCGGTTGCGCCCGGCGAGGGCCCAGCGCAGCTCGGCGGGCGCGTGGCGGGCCAGGTACTCGGCGGTCAGCCCGCCGGTGAACCCGGTGGCACCGAACAGGACCACGTCGTGCGCGCGCATGTCACTCCTCATCGTCCGACGTCGGGCCCGCTCAGGTTACCCGCCGGTCAGTTCGCGGCGCCGGGTGGAAGTACCGGCGAGTACAGTGCCCCCTCGAACGCGAGGAGGAACCCGTGACCGAACGCTTCGGCAGCTACCAGAACGAGATCTACCTGCAGGGACTCGGGGGTCAGCTGCCGCCGTGCTCGACCGACGCGACCAAGCTCGAGGCGTCGGCACGCGAGGTCATGGCACCCGGTCCGTTCTCCTACGTCGCCGGCGCGGCCGGTTCCGGCGCGACCGCGCGCGCCAACCGCGAGGCGTTCGACCGCTGGCGTGTCGTCCCGCGGATGCTGACCGGCGCCACCGAGCGCGACCTGGCCACGACGGTGCTCGGTACCCGGCTGCCCGCCCCGGTGGCCGTCGCGCCGGTCGGCGTCCAGTCGATCGTGCACCCGGACGCCGAGTCCGCGACCGCCCGCGCCGCCGCGTCGATCGGGCTGCCGTTCATCCTCTCCACGGCGTCGTCGACGAGCATCGAGGACGTCGCCGCGGCCAACGGCGACGGCCCGCGCTGGTTCCAGCTGTACTGGCCCGGCGACGCGGACGTCTGCGCGAGCCTGCTTTCCCGCGCGAAGAGCGCGGGGTACACGGCGCTGGTCGTCACGCTCGACACGTGGACGCTGGCCTGGCGACCGTCCGATCTGGACCAGGCGTACCTGCCGTTCCTCAAGGGCGAGGGGTGCGCGGTCCCCTTCACCGACCCGGTGTTCCGCGGCCTGCTGGAGAAGACCCCGGAAGAAGACCTGAACATGGCGATCCTGCGCTGGATCGGCATGCTCACCGGCACCGACCGGACGTGGGACCAGCTGCCGTTCCTGCGCGAGCACTGGGACGGCCCGATCGTGCTCAAGGGCATCCAGCACGTCGCCGACGCGCGCCGCGCGGCCGAGGCCGGCATGGACGGCATCGTGGTCTCGAACCACGGCGGCCGCCAGGTCGACGGCGCGATCGGCGCGCTGGAAGCGCTGCCCGGCATCGTCGCGGCGGTCGGTGACCGGCTGGAGGTCCTCTTCGACTCGGGCGTCCGCACCGGCTCGGACGTGCTCAAGGCACTGGCGCTGGGCGCGCGGGCGGTCCTGGTCGGCCGCCCGTGGGTGTACGGCCTGGCGCAGGCCGGCGAGGACGGCGTCCGCCACGTGCTGCGGAGCCTGCTGGCGGACTTCGACCTGACCATGGGGTTGTCGGGCCACCGGACGCTCGCGGACCTCGGCCCGGACTCGCTCCAGCGGAGCCCGAGGTAACGAATCGGGAAACCCCGCGACAGGGGCGGGACCGCCGGTTAACCTTCGGTCCCAATCGTGGGCCGTCGGGGGCGGCCTGCTCCCGTTTTCCTTTCCCGTTGGGGGTTTTCCATGGCCGGAATCGCCATGCGCATCGGTGTCGTCTTCGCCGTCCTGGGCTTCGGCTCGCTCATCCTCGAGCAGTTCGACTACGAGTTCCGGCTCATCGCCTGGGCCTCGGACATGCAGCCGTGGTTCGGCATCGGCCTCGGCGTCGTCGGCCTCGCGCTGTGCGGCGTCTCGGCGCTGGCCGGCCGGGCCAAGGCCACGCCGCAGCAGCAGCCCGCTGCACAGCAGCAGTACCCGCAGCAGCCCGGCCAGCCCGGCTGACGCCCTGACCCGGGCGCCCCTCGGGCGCCCGGGGTGGGCCGGGTCACGCGAGCGGGATATTGAGAGGCCCGGGTCGTGACGCACGGCTATCCTCGGTCCGAGAATGTCCACGCCATCCCCCTTCGCAGAACTGCGGGCGCGCCTGCCCGAGCTGATGCCGCGCGACGAAGTGCGTCTGCGCCGCCGGCTCGACGGTGCCCGCAAAGCCCGTGACCGCGATGCCGCCCTCGCGCAGATCTCCGCCGACGTCGAGAAGGCCGAGCTGCGCGTGCAGTCGCGGCGCGAGAGCGTGCCCAAGATCGAGTTCCCCGAAGAGCTGCCGGTCAGCAGGCTCAAGGGCGAGATCGCGGCCGCCATCGAGAAGCACCAGGTCGTGATCGTCGCGGGGGAGACCGGCTCGGGCAAGACCACCCAGCTGCCGAAGATCTGCCTCGAGCTCGGCCGCGGCATCCGCGGGCAGATCGGGCACACCCAGCCCCGCCGGCTCGCCGCGCGCACGGTCGCCGACCGGATCGCCGGCGAGCTGAAGACCGAGCTCGGCGACACCGTCGGCTACAAGGTCCGGTTCACCGACCAGTCCGGGCAGGACACGCTGGTCAAGCTGATGACCGACGGCATCCTGCTCGCCGAGATCCAGACCGACCGCTCGCTGCGCCAGTACGACACGCTGATCATCGACGAGGCCCACGAGCGCAGCCTCAACATCGACTTCATCCTCGGCTACCTCAAGCAGCTGCTGCCGCGCCGCCCCGACCTCAAGGTCATCATCACCTCGGCCACCATCGACCCGGAGCGCTTCTCCCAGCACTTCGACGACGCGCCGATCGTCGAGGTCTCCGGCCGGACGTACCCGGTCGAGACGCGCTACCGGCCGCTCGTCGACCCCGACGACCCGGAGGGCGACGACGAGCGCGACCAGACCCAGGGCATCCTCGACGCCGTCGAGGAGCTGTGCGCCGAGGGACCCGGCGACATCCTCGTGTTCCTCTCCGGCGAGCGCGAGATCCGCGACACCGCGGACGTGCTCAACCGCGCGGACCTGCGCGGCACCGAGGTCCTGCCGCTGTACGCGCGGCTGTCGGCGGCCGAGCAGCACCGCATCTTCCAGCCCCACGCCGGGCGGCGCGTGGTGCTCGCGACCAACGTCGCCGAGACGTCGCTGACCGTGCCGGGCATCAAGTACGTCGTCGACCCGGGCACGGCGCGGATCTCCCGCTACAGCCACCGGACCAAGGTGCAGCGGCTGCCGATCGAACCGGTGTCGCAGGCGTCGGCGAACCAGCGCAAGGGCCGCTGCGGCCGCACGTCCGACGGCATCTGCATCCGGCTCTACTCCGAAGAGGACTTCGAGAGCCGCCCGGAGTTCACCGACCCCGAGATCCTGCGGACCAACCTGGCGTCGGTCATCCTGCAGATGACGTCGCTGGGGCTCGGCGACATCGCCGCGTTCCCGTTCGTCGAGCCGCCGGACCGCCGCCAGGTCACCGACGGCATCGGCCTGCTGCAGGAGCTGGGCGCGTTCGACAGCGCGGCCGCCGGGAACAGCGACCGGCGCCTCACCGACACCGGCCGCAAGCTCGCGCAGCTGCCGGTCGACCCGCGGATGGGCCGGATGGTCCTGGAAGCGGCGAAGAACGGCTGCGTCCGCGAGGTCATGATCATCGCCGCCGCACTGTCCATCCAGGACCCGCGCGAGCGGCCGGCGGACAAGCAGCAGGCGGCCGACCAGCAGCACGCGCGCTTCGCCGACCCGACGTCGGACTTCCTCGCCTACCTCAACCTGTGGGAGTACGTCGCCGAGCAGCAGAAGGCGTTGTCCGGCAACCAGTTCCGCCGGATGTGCCGCACCGAGTACCTGAACTACCTGCGCCTGCGGGAGTGGCAGGACATCTTCAGCCAGTTGCGCCAGCTGGCCAAGCCGCTCGGCATCTCGCTGAACACGAACGCGTCCCCGGTGGACCCGCAGCGCGTGCACACGTCGCTGATCGCCGGGCTGTTGTCGCACATCGGGCTCAAGGACCCCGCGAAGGGCGACTACCTGGGCGCGCGCGGCGCCCGCTTCGGCGTGTTCCCCGGTTCGGCGCTGTTCAAGAAGCAGCCGCGCTGGGTGATGTCGGCCGAGCTGGTCGAGACGTCGAGGCTGTGGGCGCGGGTCAACGCGCGCATCGAGCCCGAGTGGGTCGAGCCGCTGGCCCAGCACGTCGTCAAGCGGAACTACTCCGAGCCGCACTGGGAACGCAAGCAGGGCGCGGTGATGGCGACGGAGAAGGTGACGCTCTACGGCGTCCCGCTGATCGCCGACCGCCGCGTCAACTACGGCCGGATCGACCCGGAAGTGTCGCGGGCGATGTTCATCCGGCACGCGCTGGTCGAGGGCGACTGGCAGACGCGGCACCACTTCTTCGCCGAGAACCGGGCGCTGCTGGAAGAGGTCGAGGACCTAGAGAACCGGGCGCGGCGGCGCGACATCCTCGTCGACGACCAGACGCTGTACGAGTTCTACGACTCCCGGGTGCCGGACGACGTCGTTTCGGTGCGGCACTTCGACAGCTGGTGGAAGAAGGCCCGGCACGAGCAGCCGGACCTGCTGTCGTTCGAGAAGTCCATGCTCATCAACGAAACCGCGGGCGGCGTGCGGGAGTCGGACTACCCCGACTCGTGGACGCAGGGCACGCAGGTCTTCAAGCTGACCTACCAGTTCGAGCCGGGCGCGGACGCCGACGGCGTCACCGTGCACGTCCCGCTGCCGGTGCTGAACCAGGTGACGCCGGACGGGTTCGACTGGCAGGTACCGGGTCTGCGCGAAGAGCTGGTCACCCAGCTGATCAAGTCGCTGCCGAAGGCGTTGCGGCGCAACTTCGTCCCGGCGCCGGACACGGCCAAGTACGTCCTTTCGCGAGTGTCCCCTTCGGACGGTCCGCTGCTGGAGGTGCTCGGGCGCGAGCTCCGGGCGCTGCGCGGGATCACGGTGCCGTACGCGGACTGGGACCTTTCGTCGGTGCCGGAGCACCTGAAGACGACGTTCCGCGTGGTCGACGAGCGCGGCAAGAAGGTGGCCGAGGGCAAGGACGTCGAAGCGCTGCAGCGGCAGCTGGCCCCGAAGGTCCGCGAGACGATCTCGAAGGCGGCCAACACCCTGGAGAAGGCCGGGCTGACGAAACCGTCGTTCGGCTCGCTGCCGAAGGTGTTCGAGTCGACCCAGCGCGGCCACGACGTCAAGGCGTACCCGGCGCTGGTCGACGAAGGTGCGTCGGTGGCGGTGCGCATGCTCGACACCCCGGGCCAGCAAGCTCATGCGATGTGGTCGGGCACGCGGCGGATGCTGCGGCTGAACCTGAACTCGCCGATGAAGTTCATCACGAGGTCGCTGTCCAACTCCTCGAAGCTGGTGCTGAACCGCAACCCGCACGGCAGCGTCGCGGCCCTGCTCGAAGACTGCGTCGACTGCGCGGTGGACGCGCTGATGACCGCCGGCGGCGGCCCGGTCTGGGACGAGACCGGGTTCAAGGTGCTGCTGGAGAAGGTCCGCGCCGGCCTGCACCCCGAGGTCCTCGGGGTGCTGACGGACGTCGAGAAGATCCTCCGCGCCGCGAACGACGTCGAGGTCCTGCTGCCGGCCACGCGCGGTCCCGCGGAGTCGCTAGCCGACATCCGCGCGCAGCTCGCCGCGCTGATCTACCCGGGTTTCGTGACGGAGACGGGTGCTTCGCGGCTGCGCAACGTCGTTCGCTACCTGCAGGGCATCTCGCGCCGGCTGGAGAAGCTGCCCACGGAGCCGACGCGCGACCTGCAGCGCACCGCCGACGTCGCGTGGATCCAGGCCGAGTACGCCGACGCGCTGGCCTCGCTGCCGCCGGGCACGTCGTCCCCGGCGTTGCGCGAGGTGCGGTGGATGATCGAGGAGCTGCGGGTTTCCTTCTTCGCGCAGACCTTGGGGACGGCCCACCCGGTGTCGCTGAAGCGGATCACGAAAGCGATCGACGACGCCCTCGCGTGAGCCCCGGTCTCAGAGGAAGACGCGCGCGATGTCGAGCCACTCGTCCGCGTCTTCGCCGACCGCGGTGAGGCCGGTTTCGGCGCGGGACCGGCGGTGGGTGACCCGGAGGCAGAAGTCGAGCGCGCTGCCCCGCACGCTTTGCGCGGCGTCTTCGGGACCCCAGGTCCAGAGCTCGCCGCCGGGACCGGTGAGCTCGACGCGGAACGGCTCGCCCGGCATCGGCGACTGCGCCGCGTAAAACGACAGCTCCCGCCCTGCCACGCCCAAGGCGGCGACGTGCCGGAGCCGCCCGGTCGGCCGGTGCACGACGCCGAGCGCGTCGAAGACGTCCTGGCCGTGCGCCCAGGTCTCCATCAGCCGGAGCGGCACCATCAGGACCGCGGTGGCCTGCGAACCGAACCAGGGGAAGGTGTGGTCCAGTGGCACGTCGCCGAGCGCGTCCGCGAGTTCGGCCCGGCCGCCGCGCCAGCGTTCGAGCAGCTCCGGCCGCGGTTCGCCCGCGCCCGCCGCGGCATCGAGGTCGGCGTCCTTCGGCACGACGTCGAAGGCTTCGGGCGTGCGGATGGCGGTGAGCACGTTCGCGTCGGCCGCGGCGAGGTGGGCGAGCTGGTGCGCGATCGTCCAGCCTTCGGCCGGGGTCGGCCGGGACCAGTCGGGCTCCGTCGAGACCAGGGCGTCGAGCTCGTCGCCTTCGGCCACCAGGTCCTGGAGTGCGCGGTCGCGCGGTACCGCGGAGAGGTCGAGCCCGTAGTCGATCATCGCCGTTCAGGCTACCGGAAATGCGGTTTGTCCGGCTCCGGACTTCCGTCGGTTGACCGGCTGCGGGCACGCGAGAAGCCTGGTCCGGCTGGAGACCCTCCTGGGAAAGGACCGGCCGATGTCCTTGGGTGTTTCGTCCGCCAAGCGAAGAATCTTCGCCACGCTCACCGCTCTCCTCTTGCCGCTCGCCGTCGTGCTCGCCCCGGCCGCGCAAGCCGCCGAGCCGCGGCACGACGTGCCGAACCCGTTGCTCAAAGAACGTTTCGCCGAGGGGGAAGAGGAGGACGGCGACGACCCCGCGCTGTCCGCGCTCTGCCAGACCTACATCGGCAAGCCGAACCCGTACCGGCCGCTGGTGCCCAACCGCGACGTCATCGACGGCGACACCATCGTCCCGACCGGCAGCCAGACCGGCTGCAGCACCGCGCAGAACGAAACGACCATCGCCGTCAACCCCGAGAACCCGCGCAACATCGTCGCCGGGTCCAACGACTACCGGCTCTACAACACCCGCGAGTCCCGCAACGACTCCGGTGGTTTCGCCTACACCTCGTTCGACGGCGGCAAGACCTGGGCGAACGTTCGGCTGCCGCACCTGGACTTCCCGACCGGGGCGGCCGCGCCACTGTCGTACATGGACGCGGCGGGCGACCCGGCCATCGCGTTCGGGCCGCACAACACCGTCTACTACTCGACGCTCGTCTTCAGCCGGGCCGCGGTCCCGGACGACCAGCAGCAGGCCAGCGGCATCGCCGTGTCGGTTTCGCACGACGGCGGGCGCAGCTTCGGCGACCCGGCGATCCTGCACCTCGACGGCGTCACGCCGGCCGGCACCCCGACGCCCGCGAACATCTTCAACGACAAGGAGTGGATCGCCGCCGACCCCGTGTCGGGCACGGTGTACGTCACCTGGACGCAGTTCACCTACGACGCCGCCGGCAACTTCGTCGAATCGCCGATCGTGCTGTCGAAGTCCGGCGACTTCGGCCGGACGTGGTCGCCGGCGCGCCGTGTTTCGCCGTCGTTGACCGGCTTCCCGGGCGGCATCACGCCGTTCGGCAGCGGATCGAACCCGGTGGTCACCCGCGACGGGACGCTCCAGATCGCCTACGAGACATCGGTGTGCGCCACGGCGGCGTGCGACCGGCCGGCCGACCACGACGCCGTCGTCGTGGCGACCTCGCGTGACGGCGGCCGGACCTTCCGGCACGCCGAGGTGGGGCTCGACTTCGACTTCCCGGTCGACGAAGACGTCGCCAACAACGCGTTGACCGGGGAGAACTTCCGGGTCAACAGCTTCCCGCAGCTGGCGTACGACCGGGTGACCGACCACCTCTGGGTGACCTGGGCCGACGACCGCCACGGCACCTACCGCGACGGCGAGTCGGTCAAGACGGACGGGGACGCCTTCCTGAGCGGCTCCGACGGCCGGCACGGCTGGTCGGCGCCGGTGAAGATCGGCACGGGCGCCGACGAGGTGTTCCCCGCCGTCGCCGCACTGGCCGGGCGCGTGGCGGTCACCTTCTACACGCGCGCCTACGACCCGCACGGCATCGGCCTGGACTACGCCTACGCCACCGGGTGGGGCGACGGGGCCGGCACGGCCCCGATCCGGCGGATCACCACGCAGACGTCGAACCCGCAGGTGCAGTTCGTGGCGGCCGGCGCGGTCACCGGGAAGGAGCTCCAGGGCGTGTTCATCGGCGACTACACCGCGGCCGCGGTCGGCGCCGACTTCCGGCTGTACCCGTGCTGGACCGACTTCCGCGGCAACCCGGGCCGGACCCTGCCGAACCAGGACGTCGTGACGCAGCCGCTCTCGATGTTCCCCTGAGGCGCGGGAGCCGTGCCGGGATGACCGGCACGGCTCACTTCGCGTCGGCGTAGGTGTCCACCGGGGCGATGTGCAGCGGGAACCGCACCGGGCAGGCCGGGCCGAAGAGCATTCGCGCCGCCTCCGCCACGCTGTCCGTGATCGCCGTCGTCACCTCCTCCGCCAGCTCGGCCGGGGTGTGGACGATGACCTCGTCATGCTGGAAGAACACCAGGTGCGCGGGGGACGGGAGGCGCTGCCGCAGCGTCGCCAGCATGACCGCCGTCATGTCGGCCGCGCTGGCCTGGACGACGAAGTTGCGCGTGAACCGGCCCCAGCCGCGGGAGGCTCGGCGGGCCTTCAGCTCCCCCGCTTCGTCGGAGGCCAGCCCGCCGGTGAGCGCGCGCCACGCCGCCGACGGGGCCGGGGACGTGCGGCCCAGCCGGGAGCGGACCCGCTCGCCGCGTTCGCCGGCCTGGGCCGCGTGCTCCACATAGGACACCGCGTCCGGGAACCGCTGGCGCAGCAACGCGAGCAGGGGACCCGCTTCGCCGGACGTGCCGCCGTACATCGCCGACAGCATCGCGATCTTCGCCCGCGCCCGGTCGTCGCGGTCGTCGTCGGCCGCCGGGACCCAGCGGGCGCCCGAGAACAGCGCCTCGCCCAGCCGCGCGTACAGGTCCGTCGCCGCCGCGACGTCGGCCAGGCGCCGGTCGCCCGACAACGCCGTGAGCACCCGGGGCTCCAGCTGGGCGGCGTCGGCCACCACCAGCTTCCAGCCCGGATCGGCCCGGACGCAGGTGCGCAGCACCTTCGGGATCTGCAGCGCGCCGCCGCCCCGGCTGGCCCAGCGCCCGGACACCACCCCGCCCACGACGTAGTGCGGCCGGAACCGCCCGTCGGCGACCCACTCCTCAAGCCACGCCCACCCGTTCGCCGTGTACAGCCGCGAGAGCTCCTTGTACTCCAGCAGCGGCCCGACCGCCGGGTGGTCGATGCCCTTGAGCAGGTACTTCCGCGCCGCCGGGACCTCGATGCCGGCTCGCGCCAGCGCGCGGACCACGCTCGGCGGCGAGTCCGGGTTCACCGGCCGCCCGCCGAACGCCTCGCTGATTTTCGCCGCCAGCTCCACCAGCACCTTCGGCCGCTCGCCGGGCCGCACCCGCGGTCCGAGCCGGGAGACCAGCAGCGCCTCGTGCAGGTCGGCCCGCCAGGGCAGCCCGTCGGCCGACATCTCCACGGCGGCCAGCGCGCTCGCCGACTCGGCGGCCAGCAGCAGCCGCATCCGGTCGGGGTGCCCGGTCGCGGCCACCCGCCGCTCCTGCTCGGCCAGCACGCGCCGGACCGCCGTGACCACCGTCACGCCCTCGGGCAGCGTCGGCACGTGAGCGTCGAACAGCGTCGGCTGCGCCAGCTCGACGGCGGTCGAGTCCGGTGGCGGTTCCTCACCGTTCGCCCTGGCCCAGGCCGCGCGCAGGCTCCGCGACTGCCCGTCCGCGCCCTCGTACGCCAGCAGCAGCCCCTCCGCCAGCGCGACGTCGTAGCAGCGCCGCACCCGCACCCCGGCCCCGACTAGCACCGGGTACGTCGACTCCGCCGACGGGAACACCCACCGGGGCTCCAGCGACGCCTCCAGTTCCCGCGCCGACCTGGCGAAACCCGCTTCGTCCAGCCCCGTCACCGTCGACGACGACGTGTGCACGGTGAAGCTCCCGTCCTCCTCACGACCCGCGATCACCTGCACGAAGACATTGTGCCGACCACCACCGACATTTTTCGGGGGTTCGGGTGGCGGAGCCCCCGTCCTGGGGCGGAGTCCCGGATGACACCGACAGTTTCCGCGCGCTCGCGGGTGGTGCGTTCGGCCTACGTTGGTTTACTCTCCAGTAGCTCCCATACCGCCGGTACGCCCGCCGTCGGCGTGGGCTCTCTTCCCCGCAGCGATGGAGGTGCCTGGATGAGCCTGGTCGAGCTCGCCACGCAGGTGGCGGACAAGGTGGCCGAGACGGCCCGCAGCGTCGACGTGATGCGGCGCGCGGGTCTCGTCCCCTTCCCCCGGCTCGACGAGGGGGTCCGCTCCTTGGTGGCGATCCGCAAGTTCGGGCCCTTCGCCGGCGCGAACCACATCTCCGCGCGCCGCGACCCGACCGCCGTCGGCATCGTCGACGAGCTCGGCCCGCTCACCTACAAGCAGCTCGACGACCAGTCGAACGCGCTGGCCAGGGCGTGGTCGGGCCGCGGCATCCAGCCGGGCCAGGTCGTCGCTGCGCTCTGCCGCGACCACCGCGGCCTGGTCCTCACGATGGCGGCGGCCGGCAAGCTCGGCGTCCGCCTGCTGCTGATGAACACCGGGTTCGCGAAGCCCCAGCTGGCCGACGTCGCCGAGCGCGAAGGCGTCACCGCGCTGGTGTACGACCAGGAGTTCACCGGGCTGCTCGACGCGATGCCCGAGGGCGTCGACCGCTACCTCGCCTGGGTCGACCCGGACAGCGACCTGGCTGACCGGACCGTGCCGGTGCTCAGCGAGATCATCGCCAGCACCGACGACCGGCCGTGGCCCGCCCCGGCCAAGCCGGGCGGTTTCGTCCTGCTCACCAGCGGCACGACCGGCACCCCGAAGGGTGCGCCGCGGCCGCACACGTCGGCGCTGGCGTCGGCGCAGTTCCTCGACCGGATCCCGTTGCGGTCCAACGAGGCCACGTACATGGGCGCACCGCTGTTCCACGGCACCGGGCTCTCGCAGTTCATCCTCTCCTTCGCGCTCGGTTCGACGGTCGTGATGCGCCGCAAGTTCACCCCGGAGGAGGCCCTGCGCGGCGTCGCCGAGCACAAGTGCACCGCGCTCGTGCTGGTGCCGACGATGCTGCAGCGGATCGTCGACCTGCCGAAGGAAACCCGCGAGAAGTACGACACGTCGTCGCTGCGGATCATCTTCGTGGCCGGCTCGGCGCTGTCGCCGGACCTGGGCAACCGCGCGAACGAGGCGTTCGGGCCGGTGGTGCACAACCTGTACGGCTCAACCGAGGTCGCGGTGGCGACGGTCGCGACGCCGGAGGACTGGCGGAAGGCCCCGGGCACGGTCGGCCGCGCGCCGGTCGGCTGCAAGGTGGCGCTGTACGACCCGGCCGGCCGCCGCATCACCGAGCCCCACGTGACCGGCCGCGTCTTCGTGGGCAGCGGCCTCAGCTTCGGCGGCTACACCGACGGCCGCCACAAGGAGATCATCGACGGCCTGCTGTCCAGCGGCGACGTCGGCCACTTCGACGAGGACGGCCTGCTGTTCATCGACGGCCGCGACGACGAGATGATCGTCTCCGGCGGCGAGAACGTGTTCCCGATCGAGGTGGAGAACCTCTTGGTGGAACGCGAAGACGTCCTCGAGGCGGCGGTGATCGGCGTCGAGGACCCGGAGTTCGGCCAGCGGCTGAAGGCGTTCGTGGTGCTGGCGGACGGGGTTTCACCGGACGCGGACGAACTCCGCGACTACGTGAAGGCGAACTTGGCGCGGTACAAGGTGCCGCGGGACGTCGAGTTCCTCGACGAGCTGCCGCGCAACGCGACCGGGAAGGTGTTGCGCACCAAGCTTTCCTGACGTCCGCGCCTGCCGATCGGGTCAATCCCAGTCGATCCCGAACACCCCGGGCCCGAAGTCCAGCGCCACCGCGTGCACCCCGTCGCCGCCGTCGAGCTTCAGCTGGCGGCGGGCCAGCGAGCCCGCCGAGCCGTTGTGCGAGTACTGCCAGCAGCGCTCCGGCGCCGTTCCCGGCGCGAACCGGACCTCCAGCAGGTACTCCCGCACCGGGCGGCGGAACTCGCGGTAGTGGGTGTTGCGGCACTCCGGGTACGGCGGCCCGCCGTTCGTCAGCGTGTACTCGATCAAGTGCGTCTCGCCGCGGTTGATCGGCTGGTCGAAGAGGAGCTCGGCGACGATCAGGCCGTGGGCCTCGTCGACCTCGGCGCGGCCGACTCGGCAGTTGCGGACCGCGTGCAGCTCCGGGGCGCCCGCCGCCGGGTCGTCCTGGGTGTACACCAGGAGCCAGCGGTCCTGGCCGTCCGAGACCGCCTGGAACACCGCGCGGGCCGTGACCGCGCGCTGGCCGCCGTCCGCGGCGATGTCGCACAGGTCGTGCAGCCCGACCAGTTTCAGCGGGAGCTGGCGCTCCAGCGCGTTCGGGGCGCCGACCTTGTCCAGCAACGGCTGCAGCACCTCGCGCGGGAACGACATCGGCTCGCCGCCCGCCTGGCGCTTCCCGGCGCCGCCGCGGGGCCGGGGCGGGGGCAGCAGGCCGAGCAGCGCGCCCGCCGGGACGTCGAGGATCTCTTCCAGCGTACGGACGGCCGAGAGCGAGCTCTGCCGCTCGGGCTGGCGCTTGCCGGACTGCCAATAACTGAGGGCGGTGACGCTGACGACGACCCCGCGCGCCCGCAGCCGGGCCTGGATCCGGTCCAGGGACAGCCCGCTCGTCGCGATGGCCGCACGCAGCTGCGTGGCGAACGCGGTGCGCCCGTTCTCGTCGCCCGCCGTGCTGCCCGCCATTGCCGATCCGCCCCGTGCCGTCCCCCGACGATCCCCGACACGGAGCACGTTAGCAGGATTCCCCGCCCCGGCCGCGTCCCTCTTCGCCGGGCGGTCCGCTGGGGCGAACGGGCTAGTACTGGCAACTGTGAACCATTGCCCCGGCCAGGCCGGACACGCTTGTATGACTTGCCTGCGCCGGTGGCCCCGCCTCCCCCTCACGGACCACCCGGGCGCCGGCCGAGAAGCCGTGGACAACGGCTCCGGTTCACCCGGCCGCGTTGTGCGACCGGCCGGTGTGGCCGCGCGATGACCGGTGGCCCGGCGACGCCCCCAGCGCCGGGCCACCGGTCTTATTACCAACGGGTAGCATCCGAGCCATGACGCTCCGGAAGAACATCCTGATCACCGGCGCCAGCAGCGGGTTGGGCGAGGGGATGGCCCGCCAGTTCGCGGCGAAGGGGCGCAACCTCGCGTTGTGCGCGCGGCGCACCGAACGCCTCGAAACCCTGGCCAAGGAGCTCGAGGAAGCCCACCCCGGGATCAAGGTCGTCACGCGCACCCTCGACGTCACCGAGCACGACCGCGTGTTCGCCGTCTTCGAGGAGTTCCGCGCCGAGCTGGGGTCCCTCGACCGGGTGATTGTGAACGCCGGGCTCGGGAAGGGGCAGCCGGTCGGGAAGGGCCGGTTCGACGCCAACCGCCAGACCCTCGAGGTCAACTTCGTCGCGGCGGCGGCGCAGATCGAAGCCGCCGCCGGGATCTTCCGGGACCAGGGCGCCGGGCACCTGGCGGTGGTCTCCTCGTTCAGCGCCATCCGCGGGCTGCCGGGCAACCTCACCGCCTATGCCGCTTCGAAGGCCGGGATCTCCGCGTTCGTCGACGGCACCCGGCTGGAGCTCAAGCGCAAGGGCATCACCGTCACCGACGTCCGGCCGGGCTACATCGAGTCGGAGATGAACGACCGGATCGGCAAGAACCCGTTGCTCGCCAAGGCCGAGAGCGGGGCCAGGGCGCTGGTCAAGGCGATCGAGGCCGAACCGGCCCGCGCCTACGTCCCGGCGTGGCCCTGGGTGCCGCTGAGCCTCGCGATGCGCGTGGTGCCCGCCTCGATCCTGCGGAAGTTCGCGTGACCGCCGTCGAGGTGCGCGAAGAGGACGCCTTCGACGTCGCCGCGGTGCACGCTTGGCTGGCCACGAAGGTCGAGGGGCTCGGGGACGAGCCACCGCGCGTCCGGCAGTTCCCCGGCGGCGCGTCGAACCTGACCTACCTGCTGACCTACCCGGACCGCGAGCTGATCCTGCGCCGCCCGCCCGCCGGGCACAAGGCGGCGTCGGCGCACGACATGCGGCGCGAGTACCGGGTGCAGCACGCGCTCCGGCCGGTGTTCCCGTACGTGCCGCGGATGCTGGCCTTCGGTGACGACGAGAGCCTCTTCGGCGGCGACTTCTACGTCATGGAGAAGCTCGACGGGCTGATCCTGCGCGGCGACCTGCCCGAAGGCCTCGAACTGAGCGCGGACCAGGCGCGCGAGCTGTCCGGCAAGGTCGTGGACCGGCTGGTCGACCTGCACGCCGTCGACGTCACGAAGGCCGGGCTGGCCGACCTCGGCAAGGGCGCGGGGTACGTCGAGCGCCAGATCCGCGGCTGGTCGGACCGGTTCGCCGCGGCGCGCACGGACAACGTCGGCGACTTCGCCGAGGTGCGCGGGTGGCTGGCGGAGAACCAGCCGGCCGAGGTGAAGATCTGCTTGATCCACAACGACTACCGGCTCGACAACCTGGTGCTGGACGGCCCGGGGACGCTGAACATCACCGGCGTGCTGGACTGGGAGATGGCCACCCTCGGCGACCCGCTGATGGAGCTGGGCAGCATGCTGGCCTACTGGGTCCAGGCCGATGACGACGACGTCATGAAGGCGAGCCGCCGCCAGCCGACGCACCTGCCGGGGACCTTCACGCGCGAGGAGTTCGTCGCGCGCTATGCGGAGAAGACCGGGCTGGCCGTGGGCGACTGGCGGTTCTACGAGGTCTACGGCCTGTTCCGGCTCGCGGCGGTGCTGCAGCAGCTGTACCGGCGCTACCGGGAGGGCGCCACGCGCAACCCGGCGTTCAAGGACTTCTGGCAGTTCGTCGGCTACCTGGACTGGCGCTGCCGGGAAATCATCGCGAAGGGAAGCGTGTAGTGGGCGCGATCTACCTGGTCCGGCACGGCCAGGCGTCGTTCGGCGCGGCCGACTACGACGCACTGTCCCCGCAGGGCTTCGAGCAGTCCACAGTGGTCGGTGCGGAACTGCTGCGTCGCACCGTCTCCTTCACGCAGATCCGCTCGGGCACGCTGGCGCGGCAGCGGGACACCGCGGCGACCGCGCTCAAGGTGCTGGGCAGCGACGTCCCGGTGGTCGAGGACCCGCGCTGGAACGAGTACGACCACGTCGACATCGCGCGCCACCACGCCGGTGGCGCGCCGCAGGAGGATTCCCGGTCGTACCAAGGGGTGCTCGACGCGGCGCTGACCGCGTGGACGTCGGCGGGCACCGGCGGGCCGTGCGCCGAGACGTGGCCCGCGTTCCTCGCCCGCTGCCGTGCCGCGCTCGAAGACCTGGTGGCGTCGCTCGGCAAGGGGGAGCACGCGCTCGTGTTCACCTCGGGTGGCGTGATCGCCACCGTCTGCGGCCTGCTGATGGGCACGCCCGAAGCCGGGCTGCTGAAGCTCAACCGCGTCACGGTCAACGGCGGCATCACGAAGCTCGTGTCCGGCCGCGGCGGCGTCACCCTGTTGTCGTTCAACGAACACCCGCACTTCGAGGCCGACGCGGCTTCGCTGCTCACCTACCGGTAGGAGACGTTCGATGCGGTTCGGCGAGGTCACGATCCACCCGGTCAACGGCCACGGCCCGGAAGACGTCGTGGTCGACGCGGAAGGCCGGATCTACACCGGCGTCGACGACGGCCGCATCCTGCGCCTGTCCCCGGACGGCCGCCGCATCGACGTCCTCGCCGACACCGGCGGCCGTCCGCTGGGGCTCGAGTTGTACGGCGAGGACGAGCTCCTGATCTGCGACGCCCGCGCCGGCCTGCTGGTCGTCCCCCTTGCCGGTGGGACGCCGTCGGTCCTGGCGACTTCCGCGCTGGGCCTGGACTTCGTGTTCTGCAACAACGCGGCGGTGGCCGCGGACGGGACCGTGTACTTCACGGACTCGTCCCGCCGCTTCGGCATCGACAACTGGCGCGACGACCTGATCGAGCAGACCGCGGGCGGCCGCCTGCTGCGCCGCTCCCCGGACGGCTCGATCGACCTGCTCCTGGACGGCCTCCAGTTCGCGAACGGCGTGGCACTGGCCCCGGACGAGTCCTTTGTGGCCGTGGCCGAAACGGGAGCGTGCCGGGTGTCACGGGTGTCCCTTCCGGACGGTCGTGCCGACGTCCTCGTCGACGGCCTGTGGGGCTTCCCGGACAACATTTCGACGGGCACGGACGGGCTGATCTGGATCACGCAGGCTTCGCCGAAGGTGGCGGCGCTGGACGTGGTGCGCCGCCTGCCGGCGTTCCTCCGCGCGGGTGTCCGCCGGCTGCCGACGTCACTGCAGCCCAGCCCGGGCCGCGAGGTGGGCGTGCTGGGAGTGGCGGCCGACGGCAAGGTGGTCCGCGAACTGCGCGGCGAGATCGACGGCTTCCACATGCTGGTGGGCGTCCGCGAGTGGCAGGGGCAGCTGTACTTCGGCTCCCTGGAGGAGAACGCGGTCGCGGTCACCGCCGCCGCGGGGTGATTACCACGGCACGGTTTCCCCGTGCCGGTCCAGGAACCGCAGTCCGGGCTTGCCCGCCTGGGTCTCGAGAACGTCGACCACCGAAGGGATCGACTCCTCCGGCGCCAGCGGCGCGTCCGGGCCGCCGAGACGCGTCCGGTTGTGGCCGGGGTCGATCAGCAGCTTCGTGTGCCCGTCGCCTTCGTACCGGGTCGCGTAGCTGCGCATCAGCTGGTTGAGCGCGGCCTTGCTGGCCTTGTACAGCTCGTAGCCGGGTTCGGTGTTCAGCGTGATGCTGCCCTGCTCGGATGACATCACCGCGACCGTCCCACCCGGGACGACCAGTTCGCGCAAGGCTTCCAGCACCCGCAACGGGCTCAACGCGTTGGTGATCATCACTTCGGTGAACACCTCCGTCGGCACTTCGCCGATCGCGAGGTTGCCGCGGTCGACGGCCGCGTTCACGAACAGCAGGTCGAACCGTCTGCCGCTCAACCGCGCGCGCAGGGCGGCCAGGTGTGCCGGGTCGGTCATCTCCAGGGTTTCGACGGTCAGGTCCGGGGGAGCGTCGCCGCGGGTGGTGGCCGTGACCTGCCAGCCGCGGCGGGTCAGCTCGCGGGACAGGACCAGGCCGAGGCCGCGGGAGGCGCCGATGACGAGTGCTTCGGACATGGGGAACCTCATTTGTCTAGACGCGACGTTGCGTCTAGACAGTAGCACGCTATCGTGGCCGCATGCCCACTCCGCCCAGGGCCCGCTCCGGCAACCGGCGCGACGAAACCGCGCGTCTCGCGGTGCTGCACGCCGCCGACGACCTGCTCGTCGAGCACGGGTTCGGCGGGCTGACGATCGAGGCGATCGCGCGCGAGGCCGGCGTCGCCAAGCAGACGATCTACCGCTGGTGGCCGTCGAAGGTCGAGATCCTGCTCGACACGCTCGTCGAGGACACCGCCAAGCGCTTGCCGGTCCCGGAAAAGGGGCTCCGCGAATACCTGCACGCCTTCGCCGGCTTCATCACCGGCGACCCGGCGGGAAAGGTCCTGCTGGCGCTGCTCGCCCAGTCGCAGCACGACCCGGCCACGGCGGCGAGCTTCCAGGAGCGCTACCTCGGCCCGCGCCGAGAGCGAGAACGCGAGCTGATCACCCGGGCGATCGACGCGGGCGAGATCTCCCCGCGCCTCGGCCCCGATGCCTTGCTGGACGCGCTGTTCGGCCCGATCGTCTACAGCGCACTGATCGGTTCGGACCAGGACGTGGCCGGCGCGCTCGTCGAAGAACTGCTCTAGCGGCCCGTCCACCGCGGCTCGCGGCCCGCCGACCAGGCCGCGTAGAACTCCTTGTGGTCCTTCGCCGTCATCAGCAGCGCCTGCGTGATCGCTTCCAGCTCGATCGCGCTGCCCAGGTCCATGTCCAGTTCGCGGGTCAGCAGCACCTTCGTCGTCGCGTACGCCAGCGCCGGGCCGTCCGCCAGCCGGCGAGCCAGCGCCGACGCCGTCGACGCCAGTTCGGCGTCCGGGACCACTTGGGACGCCAGGCCGATCTCCAGCGCACGGGCCGCGGGCAGCTTGTCGCCCAGGATCAGCAGTTCCGTCGCGCGGCCGAGCCCGACCAGGCGGGGGAGCAGGTACGCCGAACCCATGTCCGCGCCGGCCAGCCCGACCTTCGTGAACAGGAACGCGAACTTCGCCGACTCGGCCAGCAGGCGGAAGTCGCTCGCCAGCGCGATCACCGAACCCGCGCCCGCCGCGACGCCGTTGACCGCGGCGATCACCGGGATCGGGCACTCGCGCAGGGCCTTCACCACCGCGCCCGTCATGCGCGTGAACTCCAGCAGCTCCGCCGTCTCGAACTTCTGCAGCTCGCCGATGATCTCCTCGACGTCGCCGCCGGAGCAGAAGCCGCGGCCCTGCCCGGTGATCACCAGCACCCGGACGTCTTCGTGCTGCGGCAGCTCCAGGACGAGGTCGCGCAGGTCGGCGTAGACGTCGAAGGTCAGCGCGTTCAGCTTTTCGGGCCGGGTGAAGGTCACCGTGGCGACCCCGCTGTCCACGGTGAACTCGAAGTGTTCCCACTCCTTCGTCAGCGGTGCGGTCGCGCGGAACGGGCTCATGACTGGATTCCTCCGCCGTCGAGTACGAGGGTCTGGCCGTTGATCGCGGCGGCTTCCGGGGCCGCCAGGAAGGAGGCGGCGAACGCCACCTCCGAAGGTTCGAGCAGCCGGCCGAGCGGGGACGCCGCCGCCAGCGCCGCTTCGGCGTCGTCGGGCGACCGGCCCGTGCGTTCCCGGATGCGGGCCACCGAGGACGCCGTCATGTCGGTGCGGACGAACGCCGGGCACACCGCGTTCGCCGTGACGCCGGTGCCGGCCAGTTCCGCCGCCACCGCGCGCACGAGACCCAGCGCCGCGTGCTTCGACGCCGTGTAGGCGGCCGTGTAGCGGTAACCGACGTGCGAGGCCGTCGAAGCCACCGTGACGATCCGGCCGCGGTCGCGCTCGCGCATCCCGGGCAAAACCGCCCGGGTGCAGAAGAACGCGCCCGTGGCGTTGACTTCGAGCTGCCGGTGCCAATCGTCCGAAGTGGTCCGGGCGGCCGGGGCGCTGGAAGAGATCCCGGCGTTGTTGACGAGCACGTCCACCGGGCCCGCCGCCGCGAAATACGCGGTGACGGCCGCTTCGTCGGTGACGTCGCACTCCGCGCTGCCGGGCGCCAGCACGGTGTCGCCGAGCGAGCGGAACCGCGCGGCGATCGCCGCGCCGATGCCGCGGGTGCCGCCGGTGACCACGACCAGGCGGCTCACGGGCGGGCCGCCAGTGCGCGCCGGTCGAGCTTTCCGTTGGCGGTACGGGGAAGTTCGGTCACGAACACCACCTCGCGGGGGTACTTGTGCTTGGCCAGGTGGGCTTTCGCGTGGTCCTTCAGCTCGGCCGCGGACACCGGTTCCCGCACCACGACGTACGCGCGCGGCACGACCAGGCCGTCGGTCTCGTGCCCGACGACCGCGCAGTCCACCACGGACTCGTGGCCGAGCAGGCAGTCCTCGATCTCGCCGGGCGCGACGAACACGCCGCCGACCTTGAGCAGCGCGTCGGCGCGGCCGTGGTGGCGGAAGTACCCGCCGGACCTGCTGAAGAGGTCGCCGGAGGTCAGCGTGTCGCCGTCGAACGTGCGCGCGGACTTCTCCGGGTCGCCGAAGTACTCCAGCGCGATCGTCGGCCCGGTCACCCGCAGCGGCCCGATTTCGCCGTCGGGCAACGGGTTCCCCAGCTCGTCGACGACCTCGGCGGTGTAGCCGGGGACGGCCGTGCCGAGCGTGCCGGCGCGGGCCTGTCCCGGCCGGTTCGACAGGTAGATGTGGTAGGCCTCGGACGAGCCGATGCCGTCGACGACCGGCACGCCGAAGGCCGCGTCCCACTTCCGGTGCAGCTCCGAGGGCAGCGCCTCGCCCGCCGACGTCGTCATCCGCAGGCAGCTCAGGTCCTGCTCCGCCGCGGCCGGGTGGGCGACCATCGCGCTCATCATGGTCGGCACGTTGACCAGCACCGTCGGCCGGTGCCGGGCGATCAGCTCGAAGATCAGGTCGGCCGTGCTGCGCTCGGGGAACGCGATCCCGGCGGCGCCGACGCCGAACGGGAACAACGCCACGAGGTCGCGCGCGTAACCGAAGAACAGCTTGGGCACGGCGAGAACGCGGTCGTCTTCGCGGAGGCCGAGGACTTCGACGGCGTACCGTTCGAAGCTCTCCCTGGGGCTGCGCAACGGGTGCACGCACGCCTTGGGCGCGCCGGTGCTGCCGGTGGTGAACTTCCAGATCGCGACGTCGTCCACAGTGGTCGGTGCGGCGTCCAGCGTGTCCGGCGCGGCGTCGAGCAACGTCCGGAACGGACGTTCGCCGGGGAGCAGCTCGCTCTCGGGAACCCCGGTGACCAGCAGGTTCCGGGCGCCGGCCGAGCGCAACGCGGGCAGCGTGACGGCGTCGGCGAGCACCGCGACGGCTTCGGTGTAGCCGAGGTAGTAGGCGTAGTCCTTGGGCTGCAGGAACGGGTAGACCTCGGCGGTGACCGCGCCGATCTTCTGGGCGCCGTACCAGGCCGCGACGAACTCCTCACCGTCGCTCAGCGCCAGCAGGACCCGCTGTCCTCTTCGGACACCGGCGTCGCGGAACACGTGCCCGGCGCGGTTGGCCAGCCCCGCCAGTGCCGCGTAGCTGACCGACCGGTCCCCGACGAGCAACGCCGTTCGCGCGCCGCGGCCCGCCGCCACGTGCCGGTCGAGGAAGTGCGTGGCGAGGTTGAACGGCTCACTCACGGGCCAGCTCCCGGATCGCTTCCACCAGCAGGTCGGTCAACGTCGAGAAAGTCTCGGCGCCTTCTTCCGGAGTCGCCTCGGCGGGCTTCCCGCAGTACGCGTCGGTCATCCCCATTTCGCGGAACCCGCCGTCGGACGGGGCCGAAGCCAGGCTCACCGGCACGTGCGGCAGCGTCCGCATCAGCGGCTGGTCCACCAGTTCGGGCCGGTCGGCCAGCACCAGCGACGTCTCGTACCGCCCGGCGTGGCACTCGCCCGACCGGAACTCCTCGGTCAGCCGCGCCGCGTGCCGCCGCCGGACCAGGTCGAGCAACGCCGCGCGCCCGTCGTAGGCGAAGTTGAGCGTCTCCACCGCCCGCCGCAGCGTGACCAGGTGCGCGGGCTCGAAGTGGTTGTTGACCAGCAGGATCCGGCGGAACCGCTGGCCGATCAGCGCGGCCCCGATGTCCACCAGCAGGGCGTGCAGCGTCTCCTCGCCGATGTGGACGCCGCCGGCGAACCCGGTCGCGAACCGCGTGACGCCGTAGGGGACCTCGGGCAGCACCAGCACGTGGACGTCGTCGTCGGCGGCCAGCCGCTCGGCCGCGCGCTCGCACATCCCGCGGGAGATCAGCGGGTCCGTGCCCAGCGGCGCGTGCGGCCCGTGCGGCTCGATCGCACCCAGCGGGAGCAGCAGCACCGGCACGCGCGGGCCGTCCGCCAGGGCGGCGACCTGCCGGGAGGTGAGGTCCGCGAAGTACGTCACGCAAATCAAGCTACACCGCAGCGGCCTGAGGTGTATAGAGTTGCGCCCATGCCCGTCGACGCCTTCGAAACCGGTCCCCAGGACCTGGTCGTGACGTTGCTGGGCAGCTACGTGCACCCGCGCGAAACCCGCCGGGTGTGGTCGGGCGGCCTGGTCGCGGTGCTCGCCGAGCTGGGCTTCTCCGACGGCGCGGCCCGCATCGCGCTGACCCGGCTGGTGCGCCGCGGCCTGCTGCAGCGGCACCGCGAAGGCCGCACCGTGCACTACTCGCTGACCCGGCGCAGCATCGCCCTGCTCGCCGACGGCGACCGGCGGATCTTCTCCCTCGGCCGCCGCGAGCGCGCCGCGGGCGAGTGGACCGTGCTGTGGCAGAGCATCCCGGAGAGCCGCCGCCAAGCCCGGGAACGCCTGGTCCGGCGGCTGCGGTTCCTCGGCTTCGGGCCCTACTCCGGCGGCACGTGGATCGCCCCGCACGACCGCGAGGCCGAGGTGCTCGCCCTGCTCGGCGAGCTCGACGTCACCGAGCACGCCGGGCTGCTGCTCGGCCGGCCGTCGGCCGCGCTGGACGTCCGCCGGTTCGCCGGCCGGGCCTGGGACCTCGACGACCTGGCCGCCCGGTACACCGGGTTCGTCGAGCAGTTCGGCGGGTACGCGGGGCGCGAGCTTCCGGACCCCGAAGCGTTCGAGGTCCGCACCCGCCTGGTGCACACCTTCCGCGCGTTCCCGTCCCTCGACCCGGAACTGCCCGCCGACCTGGTGCCCGCACCGGATCGCCGGGCGGCCGCGGTCGAGTTGTTCCACGATTTGTACGCCGCGCTCGCGGACCCCGCGCAGCGCCACTTCGACGAGGTGACCCGAGGATGACCGAACCCAGCCAAGCGACCCAGGAAGCCTTGAGCTACACCTCGTACCTCGCGCTCGACGAGGTGCTGGGTGCTCAGCGCCTGCGGTCGGACGAGCACGACGAACTGCTGTTCATCGTGATCCACCAGGTGTACGAGCTGTGGTTCAAGCAGATCCTGCACGAGGCGGAATTCCTGCAGCAGAACCTGGAAGCGGCCAACACCGCCCATTCGATCCGCACGCTGCGCCGGATCCTCACGATCCTCAAGGTCGCCGTCGCGCAGATCGACGTGCTGGAAACGATGACGCCCAGCCAGTTCACGAGTTTCCGCGCGCGGCTGGACGCGTCGAGCGGCTTCCAGTCGGCCCAGTTCCGCGAGCTGGAAGCCGTGCTCGGGCGGCGTGACGAGCGCGTGTTCGCGCACTACCCGGAGGGCGGCGAGCAGCGCAAAGGCATTGCCGGGGCGATGGCGCGGCCCTCGTTGTTCGACTCTTTTTTGGCGTACCTCAAGGCTTCTGGCTATCCCGTCGAGTGTGACCGAGACGTCACTCGACCGGTGGAGCCGTCCCCGGCCCTGCAGGCGATATTGCTGGACGTGTACAGCGACGACGGCGGACCGTCGGTCGTCGCCGAGTGTCTGGTCGATCTCGACGAAGGGATGCAGGAGTGGCGCTACCGGCACGTGAAGATGGTCGAACGCACCATCGGCGACAAGACCGGAACGGGGGGATCGTCCGGCGCGACTTACCTGCGCACCACGCTTTTCCAGCCGATGTTCCCCGATCTCTGGGCAGTACGGAGCCGACTGTGACCACCCTCGACGACGTCCGCGCGGACCACAACGCGCTGGCCGCGCACTACTCCCGGTTCGCGGTGGCCGATCGCCTGCTGCTGTCCGGGCATTCGCACCAGGCCTGGCCGGACGTCGCGGAGGAGGGCCTGCTGGAGTCCTTCGCGGACGCCGCCCGCGACGTCGACGCGAAGTGGGAGCGCGCCTTCGCGAAGGCCGACGAGCTGCGCGCCGGGTTCCGGCAGCTGCTCGGCGACCCGCACGGCGAGTACGCGCTCGGCGCGAGCACGCACGACCTGGTGCTGCGGTTCCTGTCCGCGATGGAGCTGCCGCGAAGACCCCGCCTGGTCACCACCGACGGCGAGTTCCACACCCTGCGCCGCCAGTTCGCCCGGCTCGAGGAGGAGGGCGTCGAGATCGTCCGGGTGCCGCTCGACCCGGTGCCCACGCTGGCCGAGCGCGTCGCCGCCGAGGTGGACGACGACACCGCCGCGGTGCTCGTCTCGGCCGTGCTGTTCGAGACGTCGCGGCTGGTGCCCGGCCTCGCGCACCTGGCCGACGTCTGCCGCGACCGCTCGATCGAGCTCGTCGTCGACGCCTACCACGCGCTCGGCGTCGTGCCGTTCGCGCTGCACGACCTCGGGCTCACCAACGCCTGGGTGCTCGGCGGCGGCTACAAGTACCTGCAGCTCGGCGAGGGCAACTGCTTCCTGCGGCTGCCCGCGCACGCCCAGGAGCTGCGGCCGGTGATCACCGGCTGGTACGCCGAGTTCGGGGCGCTGGCCGACGAACGCAACCCCGGCAAGGTCGCCTACGCCACCGGCGGCGACCGCTTCGCCGGCGCCACCTACGACCCGGCCAGCCACTACCGCGGCGCCCGGGTCCAGCGGTTCTTCGCCGAGCAGGGCCTCACACCCGAGTTCCTCCGCGAGGTTTCGCAGCACCAGGTGGGTCTGCTCGCGTCGGTGTTCGATTCGCTCGCCCTGCCCGCGGACGTCGTCACGCGCGACCGGGAGACGCCGCTGGACCGGCTCGGCGGCTTCCTTTCGCTGCGCTGCGCCGACGCGGGCGGTCTGCAGGCCGCGCTGGCCAAGCAAGGTGTCCGCACCGACAGCCGCGGGGCGTACCTGCGCTTCGGCCCGGCACCGTACCTTTCGGACACCCAGCTGGAGACGGCGATGGCCGCACTCGGACCGGCGGTCCGCGGCTGACCCCCTCAGGTACCCCCTAACCCGGGGGTTACCGGTCCGTATCGCGGGACCTGCACTGGTCCGGCGGACGGCGGGGATCTAGGTTGATCCGGGGAAATCGCACTCGGGCGGACGACCTCCGCCCCGCGCCCTTGGAAACCTTGAAGCGCGTCCCGGCCACGAACCGGGCGCGGGAGACAAAGGAGTCACCACCGTGACCGAAGGAGTGTTCACCCGGGGCACCGGGCACGAACAGGTCGTGTACTGCCACGACGAAGCCAGCGGCCTCAAGGCCATCATCGGCATCTACTCCACGGCGCTGGGTCCCGCTCTGGGCGGGACGCGCTTCCACCCCTACGCCACCGAAGCGGACGCACTCGACGACGTGCTCGCGCTGTCGAAGGGCATGGCCTACAAGAACGCGCTGGCCGGCCTCGACCTCGGCGGCGGCAAGGCCGTCATCATCGGCGACCCGAAGACGCTGAAGTCCGAAGCGCTGCTGCGCGCGTTCGGGCGCTTCGTGCAGTCCCTCGGCGGCCGCTACATCACGGCGTGCGACGTCGGCACGTACGTGCAGGACATGGACATCGTGGCCCGCGAGTCCCGCTTCGTCACCGGCCGCTCGCCGGAGGACGGCGGCGCCGGCGACTCCTCGGTGCTCACCGCGTTCGGCGTCTACCAGGGCATGCGGGCCTCGGCCGAGCACCTCTGGGGCAGCCCGGACCTCGCGGGCAAGCGCGTCGGCGTGGCCGGCGTCGGCAAGGTCGGGCACATCCTCGTCGGGCACCTGGTGGCGGCCGGCGCGCAGGTGACGATCACCGACGTGTGGGCCCCGGCGATCGAGCGCACCCGGTCGATCTACCCCGACGTCCGCGTGGTGTCCGATGTGGACGCCCTGCTGCGCACCGAGCTGGACGTCTTCGCCCCGTGCGCCCTCGGCGGCGCGCTCAACGACGAGACCGTGGCGCTGCTGAGCGCCCAGGTCGTCTGCGGCGCGGCGAACAACCAGCTCGCGCACCCCGGTATCGACAAGCAGCTGGCCGACCGCGGCGTCCTGTACGCGCCGGACTACCTGGTCAACGCCGGCGGCGTGATCCAGGTCGACGACGAGCGCCACGGCTTCGACTTCGACCGCGCCAAGCGCAAGACGACCGCGATCTTCGACACGACGAAGGCCGTGTTCAAGCTGGCCGAGACCGAAGGCGTGCCCCCGGCGACGGCGGCGGACCGGCTCGCGGAGCGGCGCATGGCGGAGATCGGCAGGCTGCGGTCCATCATGGCCGGGTGAGTCCTTCCCCCGAAGAGATCTTCGCGACGGCGGGCGTGCAGGGGTTCCTGCACGCCCGCCGTCTCGATTCGTCCCTCGAGTTCTGCCTCGGCGCCGACGAACCGGTCGTGCTGGCGTCGGTGGTGAAGGTGGCGCTGGCCTACGAGTTCGCCCGGCAGGTCACGGCGGGGCTGCTCGACCCGGCCGACCAGGTGCGCGCGACCGCCGCGGACCGCCTGGGCGGCAGTGGCTCGGCGGGCTTCGCCGACGACGTCTCCTACAGCCTGCGCGACGCGGCCCGGCTGGCCCTGTCGGTGTCCGACAACACGGCGGCGGACCTGCTCTTCGACCGGGTGGGCGTGGCGAACGTGCGCTCGCTGCTGGCCGAGCTGGGCCTGTCGCGGACGTCGGTCATCGGTGCCCCGCGTGACCTGCTGCGCACGATCATCGAGGACACCGGGGCCGGGCGGCCGCTGCGGGCGCTGGATCCCCGGCGGACGACGGCGAGCACCCCGCGCGAGATGACCGCGTTGCTGGCGGCGATCTGGGCCGATCCGGCGGGCGTCCCGGTGCGCGAGTGGATGTCGGCCCAGGTGAGCTGGCACCGGCTGACGGCGGGCTTCCCGCCGGAGGTCGCGGTGGCGGGCAAGACGGGCACGATGCCGGGCATCCGCAACGAAATCGGCGTGGCGACCTACCCGGACGGGCTCGCGTACGCGGTCGCGGCGTTCACGGTGGGCGGCGCGGAGACGCTCCGACGTCCGGACATCGACCGAGCGATCGGCGACGCGGCCCGGGTGGCGGTCGAGCAGCTCCGCGACTCGTGAGTGTTCAGGGCGGTCAGAACCGCCCTGAACACTCACGAGGTCTGGTAGAAGACGTCCCAGGGCCGGGCCTCGACCGGGTTCGGGGGCACGATCCGGGAGATCCCGTCGCCTTCGAGCACCGCCGCCGCCAGCTCGGCCAGCTTCGCGGCTTGGGGGTGCGGGCTGGCCGGGGGCCAGGCGAACGCCATCCGCGAGCGCAGCACCTCCCCCTCCAGCGGCCGCCACACCACGCGCGGTTCCTTGCGCGGGCCCGGTTCGAACGCGACGCCGTGGCCGGCCAGCACCAGGCCCAGCGCGAACTCCGGGTTGCGCGCGTGGCGGATCGACGCCGGGCGGAAGCCGTGGTCCCAGCACGTGCGCAGGAGGGCGTCGTAGCTGCCCGGCGCCGCCGCGCGCGGGGCGTGCACCAGGCCTTCGCCAGCGAGGTCGGCCAGGGAAAGCGAACTGCGGCGGGCCAGCGGGGAATCGCGGGGGAGGACCACGCCCAGCGGGGTGTCGATCACCGGGCCGAGCTCCAGGTCGACGACGTCGACCGGCAGCTGCAGCAGGCCCGCGTCGAGCGACCGGTCCGCGAGCAGCCGGGTCTGCTCGGCGGTCGTCAGCTCCTGCAGGTCGAGCCGGACGGCCGGGTACTGCGCGGCGAACGCCGTCAGGATGCCGGCGAGGACACCGCCGGGCAGCTCCGGGGGCACGCCCGCGCGCACCGCGTCCAGCTCGCCGCGCTCGGCCTTCGCGACCAGCGACGTCATCCGGTCCCACCGGGAGAGCAGCTCGCGGGCCTCGGCGCGCAGGACTTCGCCGGCTTCGGTGAGCGTGACGCGGCGGCCGCGGTCGAACAGCTTCGCGCCCAGCTCCGCTTCGAGCCGCTTGACGCGCTGGCTCAACGGCGGCTGCGCGATGCCGAGCCGCTCCGCCGCGCGGCCGAAGTGGAGTTCGTCGGCGACGACGAGGAAGTACCGCAGCGAACGGAGGTGGTCCACGCTGCGACGATAGCCGTACCCCTATCGACATGCCGGCGGATCGATCTTGGACAGCGGTCCGCGGTTCATGGTCGGGTGTCCGATATGGACATGGGATTCAACAGGCGCGGGCTGTTCGGCGCGGGTGCCGCGGCAGCGGCCATCCTGGCGGGCGCGGGACCGGCGGCGGCCGCGGCTTCGGGTACGTCGGGGATGACGCTGCGGTGGTGGGGGAACAACGGCTGGGAGATCCGCGCCGGGGCGAAGACGATCCTCGTCGACCCGTGGCTGACGCGGTTCAAGACGGGCACCTACACCCCGGCCGGCGCGGACCCGAAGACGCCGCTGTCGGTCAACCGCACGCTGATCGACGGCTTCCTCGCCCGCGGGGAACTGCGCGCGGACCACATCCTCGTCACCCACGGCCACTACGACCACCTCACCGACGTCCCCTACCTGGCCAAACGCACCGGCGCGACGGTCATCGGCACCGAGACCCATTTGAGTCTCATGGCCGCCTTGGGGGCCCCGGAGGACCAGCTGGCGGTCGCGAGCGGCGGCGAAGACCTGACGTTCGACGGCTACTCGATCCGCGTCCTGCGCTCGTTGCACTCGGCGACGGGCGAACGGGCGCGGGTGGCGTTCCCGGGCTCGCGGCCGCTGTCGCGCCGGGACCGGCCGTGCGTGATCGAGGACCTGGTGGAGGGCGGGACGCTGGCCTACCAGGTGACGGGCGCGGGCGCGAGCGTGCTGAACTTCGGCGGCTCGAACTACGTCGAGTCCGAGCTGGCGGGCCTGCGCCCGGACGTCGTGTGCCTCCCGGCGGGCGGCGCGAAGGTGACGCAGTACGTGCCGCGGCTGCTCACGGCCCTCGGCCACCCCCGCTACGTGGCGGCGACCCACTGGGACAACTTCGACGAGCCGCTCGGCAAGGTCGTCGACGCGGGTGGGCTGGAGCCGCTGCGCACCGCCGTCACCGCCGCGAGCCCCACCAGCCGGTTCGTGGTCCTGGACCACCTCGGCTCGTTCGTCCCCTGAACGCCGTGAAGGCCACCTCGAGGAACGTGGAGTTCCTCGGGGTGGCCTTCACGAAGGCCGGATCAGCCGCTCTTGCGGCGGAACGTCCGCTTGTTCGCCGCCGGGCCGTGGGCGTGCTGGTTCTTGCCGCCGCCGTTCTCGTGGGAGGCGCCGGAGCGGGCGTGGGCCTGCTTGCGCTCCAGCGCTTCGCGGAACTTGCGCTTGACGTCGTCCTCCTCCTCGCCGCTGGGCGACGGGTTCGGTTCACTCATGCCTACCTCCGGAAACGACGACGTGTGACCGCTCCAGCCTGTCAGTCGCGCACCGGCTTGGCGAGTCGATTTCAGCGTTTCGGGGACGGAACTCCGCCGAACTGCACCGACTTGCGCGTCAGGGGGCGGCCGCAGTGGTCGCACAGCAGGATCGGCCGCAGCCGGTTGCCGCATTCGACGTGGTGCAGCGTGATGTCCGGCTCCTGGCCGGTCACCTCGAAGCCCCGCGACCACTCGGCGATGAACGCCAGCGCCGGGAAGAACGCAAGCCCCTTCGCGGTGAGGCGGTAGTCGCGGGCGTCGGTGCGGGTCTTCGCCGTCCCGGTCCGCAACACGCCGACCTCGACGAGCTTGCTCAGCCGGCCCGACAGCACGCTCGGCCCGATCCCCAGCTCGCGCTCGAACTCCGAGAAGTGCCGGCAGCCCAGCAGCGCCGACACCAGCAGGCCGGTCGACCAGCGGTCGCCGAGCAGCTCCATAGTGTCGGGGAAGAACATCGTCGGGTCCCCGGCCAGGGATTCGGCGTCCTTGCGGCGGAAGCGCTTGGACGCCGTCGCCGCCGCGACGCCGGTGCTGTCGAGGCGCTCGGCCCGCACGTCACGGGCGTCGACCCGGCGCCCGCAGGCCGCGCAGCCCAGCGGCGCTGATGTAGCCAGCTCGCAGTCGAGGTGGATCAGCGTCGGCAGCACCTCGCGGCGGCCTTCGACCCACTCGCGCTCCCACGCCCAGATCGAGATCAGCAGCGGCCACAGCTCCAGGCCGCGCTCGGTGAGCCGGTACTCGTGCCGCGTGCGGCGCGCGTCGCGGTAGGGGACGCGGGTGAGCATGCCGGCCTCGACCATGTCCCGCAGCCGCCCCGACAACGCGGTCGGCGAGATGCCCAGCCGCAGCCGCAGCTCCTCGTAGCGCCGGAAGCGCAGGAACAGGCTCTGCAGGATGAGCAGCGTCCACTGGTCGCCGACCAGCTCCAGCGCCCGGCGGAGCGGATCCCCCGCCGGCCGGACGCGGTGTGCGGTCGCCTCGGTCACCGTCTTTCCCCCTTGTTCAGCGGCCTCAGGGTAACACCTGACTACACCTAGAGAAGCCTATTGACACCTGACTACACAAATCATAGTCTCATCCCCATCAGCCAGCGCGGTGAGCCCGACAGCCAGGGAGCAGCCCGATGACCAGCACCTCCGAACAGCCGCTCATGGTGGCCCGGACGGCGGACGCGGCCGAGGAGCCCAACCCCTACCTGCTCGGCGTCTACGCCCCCGTCGGCACCGAGATCGACGCGGAAGACCTGCAGGTCATCGGCGAGATCCCGAAGGACCTCAACGGCGTCTACCTGCGCAACGGCCCCAACCCGCGGTTCGCCCCGGAAGGCCGCTACCACTGGTTCGACGGCGACGGCATGATCCACGCCGTCCACCTGGAGAACGGCAAAGCCCGCTACCGCAACCGCTGGATCCGCACCAAGGCCTTCGAAGCCGAGTCCGCGGCCGGCCAGGCGCTCTGGACCGGCGTCATGGAGAACCCGAAGGGCAACCCCTTCGGCAACGCGCACGGCCTCGGCCTCAAGGACAACGCCAACACCGACGTCGTCTTCCACCGCGGCCGCATCCTGGCCACCTGGTACCTGTGCGGCTCGCCGTACGGCATCGACCCGCTCTCGCTGGAGACGCTGGGGGCCGAGGACTTCCTCGGCACGCTGGTCGGCGACATGATGGCCCACCCCAAGGTGGACGAGGCCACCGGCGAGCTGTTCTGGTTCGACTACGGCCCGCGCCCGCCGTACCTGCGCTACGGCGTGATCAGCGCGGACGGCAAGGTCGTGAACACCACCGAGATCGAGCTGCCCGGCCCGCGCCTGCCGCACGACATGGCCATCACCGAGCGCTACGCGGTGCTGATGGACCTGCCGCTGGTCCAGGACCCGCACGCGGCGAAGCTGGGCCGCCACAAGCTGCACTTCGACCGCTCGATGCCGAGCCGCTTCGGCGTGCTGCCACGCTACGGGAACGGTAGCCAGATCCGCTGGTTCGAAGCGAGCCCGTGCTACATCTACCACGTCGTCAACGCCTGGGAGCAGGGCGACGAGGTCGTCCTCGACGTCTGCCGCGTGCAGAAGCCGGCTCCCCGGCCCGACGCGCACACGCCGCTCGCGAAGATGCTCTCCTACCTGCGGCTCGACGCCCAGCTGCACCGCTACCGCTTCGACCTGCGGACCGGCGCGTGCCGCGAAGAGGCGCTCGACGACGCCAACACCGAGTTCCCGACCGTCGACTCCCGCGGGGTCGGCAAGCGGAACCGGTACTCCTACGCGGTGCACATCTCGCCCGAGTCGACGCTGAAGTTCGACGGGCTCGTGCGCTACGACAATCTTGCCGGCGCCAAGACCGAATACCGGTTCGGTCCCGGCCGGTGGGGCAGTGAGGCTCCGTTCGCACCCCGCGAAGGAGCGGCCGCCGATTCGGCGGACGGTCATCTGGTGACGTTCGTGCAGGACGAGCGTGAGGGACGCTCCGAACTGGACATCTTCGACGCCGCCGATCTCGCTGCCGGACCCGTGGCCAGGGTCCTGTTGCCCCAGCGGGTTCCGCTCGGTTTTCACGCGACCTGGGTCCGGGCGGACCAGCTGGAAAACCTCCGTTCATGAGATGCCATCGAGAGGGTCGCGCCCGGGACTTCCGGACGCGGGGATGGTGGAGTGCGGAGACGATCGACCAGCTCGTGAAGGAGCGGGTCAGTGCCGACCCGGAGGGTCTCGCGCTGGTCGATCCACCGAACACCACCGCACTGGTCGGACGCGACCCGGTGCGGTGGACCTGGAACCGGCTCGACGAACGCGTCGACGTCCTGGCCGCGTTCCTGCTCGCCAGAGGGGTGCGAGCAGGTGACGTAGTGGCCGTGCAGCTGCCGAACTGCTCGGCCCTGGTGCAGGCGTTCCTCGCGATCGTCCGGATCGGTGCGGTGGTCACCCCGTTCCCGGTGTCCTACCGGGAGCACGAGATGGGTCCGATGTGCCGGCGCACCGGAGCTGTCGCCGTGGTGACCGCATCCAGATACGGCGAGCACGAGCTCGCCGGGGCGGCCCTTGGGCTAAAAGGCGCTTCGGCGCCGTCGGTCCGGTTCGTCGTCGCCCGGGGGGACGACGAACCGGCCGGCGCCCTGGCCTGGCCCGAAGAACCACTGTCCGCAGCGGAGAAATCCACTTTGGACTCCTATTTGTCCACACTCGACACCGACGTCGACGACTGCGTGACGATCTGCTGGACGTCCGGCACCGAAGCCGAACCGAAGGCGGTCCCGCGCTGCCACGGCGACTGGCTCGCGACGGCGGTCGGCTGCGTCCAGGCCGCGGGGATGACCCGCGACGACGTCCTGCTCTCGCCGTTCCCCATGACGAACATGGCCGGCATCGGCGGCATGTTCCTGCCCTGGCTGCTGACCGGCGCCGTGTTCGTCCCGCACCACCCGTTCGACCTGCCGGTGTTCCTGGGGCAGCTCGCGGCCGAGCGCGTGACGTACACGCTCGCGCCGCCGGCGTTGCTGACCATGCTGCTGCACAACGAGAAAATACTGTCCGGAGTGGACCTCTCGGCGCTGCGCAAGATCGGCTCCGGCTCGGCGCCGCTGTCGCCGTGGCTCGTGCGCACCTGGGCCGAGCGGCACGGCATCGACATCATCAACTTCTTCGGCTCCAACGAAGGCACCGCGCTGCTGTCCGGCCCGGTCGACATCCCGGACCCGGACCAGCGCGCGAGCTACTTCCCGAACTACGCCTCGGCCGTCACGTGGTCGACGCCCGTCGCCGGCTGGACGTCGGTGCGGCTGCACGATCCCGTCACCGGCGAGCGGGTGACCGAACCCGGGCGCCCCGGTGAGCTGCACATCGCCGGGCCGACGGTGTTCGCCGGGTACCTCACGGCGGTGGGGGAGCCGCTCGACACGTCGTCCTTCGACTCCGACGGGCACTTCCGCACCGGCGACGTCTTCGAGATCGCCGGCGAGCGCGGCGAGTTCCTGCGGTACGTCGACCGGACGAAGGACCTGGTCATCCGCGGCGGCGTCAACATTTCGCCGGCCGAGGTCGAGGGCCTGCTGGCCGGGCACCCGGACGTCGCCGACGTCGGCGTGATCGGCGTGCCGGACGACGTCATGGGGGAGCGGGTGTGCGCGGTCGTCGTCCCCGGCGCGCGCAAGCCGTCGCTCGACGACCTGGTCGCGTACCTGCGCGAGCGGAAGGTGGCCGCGTTCAAGCTGCCCGAACGGCTCGAGTACGCCGATGCCTTGCCCCGCAACCCGGTGGGGAAGATCCTGAAGCGGAAGCTGCGGGAAAGTCTGGAGTGAGGCCATGACGGTGTTCGTGCTGGGCGGGGCGCAGACCGATTTCGCGCGCAACTACGCGAAGGAGGGCCGCGGGATCCTCGAGCTGTTCGCCGAGGTCGTGCCGGCCGCGCTCGCGGACGCCGGGGTTTCGGCCGGGGACGTCGGGGTCGCGCACGTCGGGAACCTCGCGGCCGAGCTGTTCACCGGCCAGGCCCAGCTCGGCGGGCTGCTGGTGGCCGCGGTGCCGGAACTGGACGGCGTGCCCTCGACGCGGCACGAAGCCGCGTGCGCGTCCGGCAGCACCGCCGTGCTCGCCGCGTGCGCGGACATCGAGGCGGGCCGCTACGACGTCGCACTGGTCGTCGGCGTCGAGCTGATGCGCAACGTCGACGGGCAGCGCGCGGCCGAGCACCTCGGGTCCGCGGCGTGGGCCGGGCACGAGGCCGTGGGCGCGAAGTTCCCGTGGCCGGCACTCTTCGCCGACGTCGCCTCCGCGTACGACGAGCGGTACGGGCTCGATCCCGGACACCTCGGGCAGTTCGCGTCGCACGCTTTCGACCGCGCGACGCGGAATCCGCTGGCCCAGGCGCGGGACTGGCGCTTCCCGGCCGGCGCGTTCGGACCCGACGACGAGCTGAACCCGGTCATCGAAGGCCGGCTGCGCAAGCAGGACTGCGGCCGGATCACCGACGGCGCCGCGGCGGTCGTGCTGGCTTCGCCGGCGTTCGCCGAGCGGCTCGGCGGCGGCTTCCCGCGCATCGCGGGCTTCGGGCACCGCACTTCGCACATCGGCCTCTCGGAGAAGCTGGCGTCCGACGGCGAGTACCTGTTCCCGCACCTGCGCGGCGCGGTCGTCGACGCCTACGAGCGCGCGGGCGTGGCCGGGCCGGACGCGCTCGACGTCGTCGAGCTGCACGACTGCTTCACCATCACCGGCCTGGTCGCGCTGGAGCACCTGGGCGCGGCCCCGCCGGGCGACGGCGGCCGGTTCATCGCCGAGGGCGGCCTCGACGCGGCCGGGATCAACCCCGGCGGCGGCCTGATCGGCCTCGGCCACCCGGTCGGCGCGACCGGCGTCCGGATGCTGCACGACGTTGCCCGGCAGGTGACCGGGAAAGCGGGCGAGACGCAGGTCGAGGGCGCGCGGACGGCGTTGACGCTCAACGTCGGCGGCTCGTTCACCACGGTCGTCACCATGATCGTGCGGGCGCCCGCATGAGGCTTTCGGTTTCGCTGGGGTTGTGGCAGGACCGCCCGCCGGAGGAGGCGCTGGAAACCGCGCGCGCCGCGGAGGCCGCCGGGTACCCGGAGCTGTGGATCGGCGAGATGGCGACGTGGGACGCCTTCGCGCTGGGGACCGCGATCGGCGCGGCGACGTCGTCGATCTCGCTGACCTTCGGGCCGCTCGCGGTGACCGTGCGGGATCCGGCGACGATCGCGATGGGCGTCGCGTCCGTGGCGGCGCTGACCGGCCGGACGACGGGGGTCGCGCTGGGCACGTCGAGCGACGTCGTGGTGCGGGGCTGGCACGGCCGGTCGCGGTCCCGGGCGGCGACGGCTTTGGAGGAGTCGGCGATCGCCGTGCGGCAGCTCGTTTCCGGCGAGAAGTCCACTGTGGACGGCTCGGTGGTGGGCTCGCAGGGCTATCGGTTGCGGTTGCCCGCCCCGAAATCGCCGCTGACGATCGCGGCGTTCGGGCCGCGTGCGCTCGACGTCGCCGCGCGGCACGCCGACCGGATGGTGGTCAACCTGGTCACCCCGGCCGCGGCCGGTGCCCTGGTGAGCGGTCTCCGGGAAGCGGCTTCGCGGGCCGGCGTGACGCCGCCGCCGGTGGCCGCGTGGGTGGTCGGCGCGGTGGACCCCGGGCCGGCGGAGCTCGAGCAGCTGCGCCGGGGCGTGGTCGGCTACCTGGCCGCACCCGGCTACGGCGAGATGTTCCGCGCGGCGGGGTTCGGCGAGCTGGTCGGCTTCGCGCGCACCCGGCCGCACCCGCGTGAGCTGCTGGCGGCGGTGCCCGTCGAGGCGATCGCCGTGGTCGGGTTGCTGGGGTCGCGCGCGGAGGTCGCCGCGAAGGCCGCCGAGTACGCGGCGGCGGGGATCGACGAGCTGGCGATCGTGCCCGCCACCGGCGACGACGACCCGGGCGGCGCGAAAACCCTCGCCGCGTGTCGATCCGCGGTCGGCCCGTTCGACGCGTAGGCATGAGCGAACCGACGAAGACCAAGAACCTCGACCAGAACGGCTCCCCGGAGCTGCCGTGGAGCCGGGCGCGCGACCTGCTCGCGACCCAGACCCCGAAGGAGGACCTGACGTTCTTCGTCGGGACCGTCCGCCCCGACGGCCGGCCGCATTCCGCCGGCGTGGGCGCGATCTGGGTCGACGAGACGCTGTACTTCGTGAGCGGACCCGGTACCGTCCGCGCCCGCAACCTGGCGGCGAACCCGGCGTGCAGTGTTTCGGTGCGCCTGAAGGGCCTCGACCTGACGGTGGAGGGCGAGGCCGAGCCGGTCGCCGACCCGGCGACGCTCGAGCGGGTGGCGGCCGCCTATCGCGAGGGCGGCTGGCCGGCGCAGGTGACCGAAGGGGGGTTCGACGCGCCGTTCATGGCCCCGAGCGCCGGCCCGGCCCCGTGGTTCCTGTACCGGCTGGTGCCGACCCGGGCGATCGGCGTCGCGTGCGCCGAGCCGTACGGCGCGAGCCGCTGGGATTTCGGCCGCTGATCGCCGCGGCTGGTCGTGAGTGTTCAGGAGGGTCAGAACCCCCCTGAACACTCACGACCCACCCGGCCGAACCTCCGTGGACAGAGCGGCCGGCGCCGGGCAGGTCCTCAGCCGATCGCCGCGGCCACCGTCGCGCCGATGTGGCGCATGCCGGTCGCGTTCGGGTGCAGCGGAGCCGCCACCGAGGTCGGGATCACGCTCTCGAACCACTTCACGCCCGGCAGCTTGCAGACGTCGTGGCCGATCGAGGGCGTCCGGATGTCGACGTACCGCGCGTTGTGCGCCGCGGCCTGCCGGGCCAGCGCCGCGTTCGTCTTGTCGATGCTGCCCTGGATGTAGTTCGCGTCGCGCGGGGTCAGTGGCGCGATCGGCCAGCACCCGTTGTGCGGCAGGTACGTGCCGTAGCCCGCGACGAAGACGGCCGCGTCCGGGGCCTCCGCGTGGATCGCGTCCAGCAGCGCTCCCCACGTCGGCTCGAACGCCGCGATCTTCTCGGCCAGCTGGTCGTGCCCGCCCGCCGTGTACCTGTCGACGCAGTCCGGGTTGATGCCGGGCAGCAGGTTGATGCAGCTCGTCGCCGCGCCGACCAGGCCGACGTCGTTGCCGCCGATGGTCACCGTGACCGTCTTCGTGGCCGCGTTCAGCGCGTCGAGCTGCGGCGGGACCGCGCCGGTCTCCGTCGACTGCGGGGCGTACATGTCCGCGGTCGTCGCCCCGGAGCACGTGACGTCCTTCAGCGGGACGCCGAGCTGCTTCGCGGCGACGTGCGGGTAGTTCGCGAGCGACCGGAGGCAGCCCGGGGACGACAGATCCGGGGGCAGGATCAGCGGTCCGGCCGCGGCCGAGTCCCCGAGCGCCACGTACTCGCCGCCGGCGGCGGCGGCCGCGGTGCCCGCCGTCGTGATCGCCAGCGCGGTGACCATGATCGTGATGAACGCCGTTGTCCTCACTCGCACGCCGTCCTCCTTGACGTTGTGCCGATGGCTGGTCTCCGTGACACCATCGGCACCGCGGGTGGCCGGATTGACTGGGAATCCGGGCAGAGAACGAGGGGATCGGTTGTGACGGAGCACAAAACCGGCGCGGACCTGGCCCTCGGCGGGCAGCGGGTGCACGAGCGGCTGACCCGGGACGAGCCCGAGCTGATCGCGCGGGTGCTGACGCGCATCCAGGCCGAGGTCGCGGACTACCGCCGGCTGCCGGTCGAGGAGCTGGCCGGCGACATCGCGGGCATCACCCGGCAGGCCGTGCGGGCGTTCGCGCGGAGCCTGCGCGAGGACCGCGAGCTCAACGACGCCGAGCTGCGGCAGATCGGCGCGTCCGCGGTGCGCCGCGCCGAGGAGGGCTTCCCGCTCGAGGCCGTGCTCAACGCCTACCACGTCGGCGCGCGGGAGATCTTCGCCGTCGGCTCGGCCGAAGCGGACGGCGCGGACGTCGCCGACCTGCTCGAAGTGGCCGACCGGGTGCTGGCGTGGGTCGGCGCGGTCACCGCTGCCGTCACCCGCGGCTACCTGGAGGAGCTGCGCACGAAGGTCGGGCAGGAGCACACGGCGCGGCGCACGCTGCTGTCGGTGCTGGCCGACGGCGGCCCGGTCGACGTCGTCGCCCGCAGCGCCGGGATCACGCTGCCGGCGCGGTACCTGGTGCTGAGCGTCGAGCTGGGGCCGCACGCCGACGAGGGGTCGCCGGGCGTGGACGCGGAGATCGCCGTCCGCCGCAAGCTGCGCCGGTTCCTCGCCGCGTTCGAACACGCCTGCGGCGACGGCGTGCTGGCGTCCCTGGACGGCCCGGGCGGGCTGGTCCTGCTGCCATTGGCCGGCCGGCTGACGGAGCTCGCGGGCCGGCACGCGGTCCTCGACGCGGCCGGCCGCGCGGCGGGCGTCGACGTCCTGGCGGCGGCCGAAACGGCGGCGCCGGCGGAGGTCCGGGTGGTGGCCGCGCGGACGGCGGAGGTGCTGGACGTGCTGCGCTGGTTCGGCCGCGAGCCGGGCCTGTACCGCCTCGACGACGTCCTGGTGGAGTACCAGCTGACCCGCCCGGGCGCGGCGCGCGACCGCCTGGCCGCGGTGCTCGCCCCCCTGGAGCCGCACCCGGAACTGCTGGAGACGCTGCAGGCGTACCTCGAGCTGGACACGAACCGCCGCCGCACGGCAACCCGCCTGCACGTCCACCCCAACACGGTCGACTACCGCCTGCGGAAGGTCCGCGACCTGACGGGCATCGACCCCCTCCACCCGGCTGGCTTGCCGCGGATCATCGCGGCCCTCGCTGCTCGGCGGGCGTCGTTGCCGCGTGGGGAGTGAGCGGGTTCGGCCCGTCGGTGGTCGGGTGCGTGGCTTCTCGGCGGATACCGTTCCGGGGCGTCCGGCGGGCTTGCCTCGGGTCGTCGCGGCTTTCGCGGTTCGGTGAGTTTTGCTGGCGCGTGCGGACTCGGGCCGTCGCCGGCGGATGGGTCCGTGACTCTCGGCGGATACCGCTCCGGGGCATCCGGCGGGCTTGCCCCGAATCATCGCTGCTCGGCGAGCGTCGTTGCCGGGTGGGGACTGAGCGGGCTCGGCCCACTGCCAGGGAAGGGTCCGCGACCTGACGGGCATCGACCCCCTCCACCCGGCGGGCCTGCCGCGCATCATCGCGGCCCTCGCGGCTCGGCGGGCGTCGTTGCCGCGCGGGGACTGAGCGAGTTCGGCCCGTCGGCGGTCGGATGCGCGACTCTCGGCAAGGCACCGCTCCGGGTCACCCCGCGGGCTTGCCCCGGATCCTCGCGGCTCGGCGAGCGTCGCCACCGCGTGAGAACTGACGGGCACTCACCCCACGCCGGTCAAGTGCGGCCGATGCGCGGGAATCTCCGCCGACCGACGCGGCGACGGCACCCGCACCGCCACCGGCCGCAGCCCGGCGCGGGCCAGGACGCCCGCCGCCACCGCCGCACCCAGCACGCCCGCCGCCAGCGCCGAAGCCGCGTCGAAGCGCAGCTCGCCGGTGCGGCCGAGCACGAACCCCGAGTCCAGCGCCCACGCCACCGCCGCGACCCCGATCGCGGCGGCGGCCGTGCTCCACACCGCCGTCGAGAGCACCACCGCACCCAGCGTCACCAGCGCGTACCACGGGAACCGGGTCGCGCCGGCCACGTCCGCCAGCACCACCGCGACGACCGCGGCCGCGCACCCGAACGGGAACCCGAAGCCACCTGTCATGACCCCAGTAAGACCGCCGGCGCGGGGCGGCACCATGAGCCAGGACGCGTTCCCTACAGCCCGGCCCCGGATCTTGACGCGCTATTGACCCGTCACGCGCCCGATCGCCTCGGCGATCTCCGGCCAGACCGCGCGCGGCAGGTTGTGGCCCATGCCCGGGATGACGAGCAGCTCCGCGCCCGGGATCGCCGCCGCCGTCGCCTTGCCGCCGCTGACGTTGATCAGCGGGTCGGCGTCGCCGTGGATGACCATTGCCGGCAGCCGGACCGCGCGCAGGCCCGCCGTGCGGTCGCCGGAAGCCACCACCGCGGCCGCGTGGCGGAGCGTGCCCACCGGGTGGCGGGCGCGGTCGTAGTGCAGCGTGGCCTTGGCCAGCAGGAACGCCTCGTCGTCCGGGTAACCGGGGGAGCCGAGCCGCCGGTAGCCGTCGACGCTGTCGGCCAGCGCCTGCTCGCGGGTCGAAGCCGGCGGCCGCGCCAGCAGCCCGAGCGCCCACGGCTCGGCCTGGCCGACGGCGGGGTCGCCGGTGGTCGACATGATGGACGTGACGGACAGCAGCCGGTCCGGGTGGTCGATGGCCAGCTGCTGCACGACCATCCCGCCCATCGACGCGCCGACGACGTGCGCGCGCTCGATGCCGAGCGCGTCGAAGAGCCCGACGGCGTCGTCGGCCAGGTCGGACAGCAGGTACGGCGCGGTCGCCAGGTCGCCGGCCGCGAGCGCGGCCAGGTCCGGCGCGGGCAGGTGGTCGAGCCAGGTGGAGAGCCCGACGTCGCGGTTGTCGTAGCGCACGACGAAGAACCCGCGGCCGGCCAGCAGCTCGCAGAAGCCGTCCTCCCAGGTGATCATCTGGGCGCCGAGGCCCATCACCAGGACCAGCGGCGGGGCCGCCGGGTCGCCGAAGGTGTCGTACTCGAGCTCGAGCCCGTTGGCCTGTGCGCGTGGCATGCCCCGATCCTGCCGTACCCGTTCGAACCTGGCACCGGCACGGGCGGTGCGGTTACCGTTACGCCCCATGCCTCCCTCATCCTCGGGCACCGGCCAGCGCCCCCGGTCGCGGGCCGCGGCGGGTCTGCCCGCGCTCACCGCCGAGCGCATCATCTCCGCGGCCACGGCCCTGACCGCCGAGCGCGGCCTCGACAACTGGACGCTGCGGGAGCTCGCCCGCGCGGTCGAGGCCTACCCGGCGGTCATCTACCACCACGTCGGCGACCGCGACGCCGTGGTGAACGCCGTCGTCGACCGGGTCGTCGGCCTGCTGGAGCTGCCCGAAGAGCGGCTCCCGTGGGCGGAGTGGTTCACCGAGCTGCTGGGCAGCCTGCGCGCGCTGCTGCGGACCTACCCGGGCTGCGCGCGGCGGCTCGCCCTCTTCGGCCCGTCGGTCAAGGCGGCCACGCGCAGCATCGACGCCGGCATCGGCGTGCTGCTGCAGGCGGGGTTCGGCCGCGAGAGCGTGCTGGCCTACAACCTGCTGCTGATGACCGCGTGCCAGTTCGTCGCGATGGAGGACGACCGCGACGGCGCGCTCGCCCTGCGGATCGACAACACCGAGGCGTACGCGGCCTACCGCGAGCGGGCCGACCTGCCGGGGATGGCCGAGCTGGGGTCCGCGATGCACGACCTGATGGGCGACCCCGACCTCGCCGCGGGCTACTACGCCCAGCTGTACGACTACGCGGTCGGCCGGTGCCTCGACGGGCTCGCCCACCGCCTGGACGAACTGCGCGAAGCGGACAACTGAGGGTTGACAGCGACTTGACAGTGCCCCGGCGTACCGTGGACGTGCGTCGGTGGTTCGCCCATCGACCCGAAGCCCCTGGCGCCCTCCTCCCCCTCGTGGCGTCGGGGGCTTCGGTCTATTCGCGACCGTGGCGCGGCGACGGTGGCACCGCCCGGATCGCCGGGAAGACTTCGCCGACGAGCGTGACGAGCGACTTCGACAGCAGCAGGTGCACCTGGTCCCGGGTGAGTGATCCGCGCACGAGCCATTCCCGCCCGGCCGCCTTCACCATCCCGCCGAACGCGCGCACGAGCGCGTTCAGCTCCGGCCCGTGGTCGCTCTCGCTGGACAGCCCGACGGCCTCGAGCACGCGGTCGGCGGATTCGCGGTCGGCCTCCTCGAGGATCCGTTCCACTTCGAGGTCACGCCCGATGCCCTCGGGCGCGATCGCGGCCAGCCACATCCGCTCCTGGCTGGTGACCATGTCGAGGAACCACTCGATGGCGACGTCGGCCCGCAGTTCGAGCGGCCCGTCCGGCAGGATCTCGACAGCCAGCCGCGGCACGGTCAGCGCGCGCCGGATGATTTCCAGGTACAGCTCGCGTTTCGTGCCGAAGTAGTGGTTGATCAGCCCGCGCGCGACCCCCGCCGCCGCGGCGATGTCCGAAGTGGACACTTCGGAATACGGGCGTTCCCCGAACAGCCGCGCGGCGCAGGCGTAGATCTGTTCCTTCCGTTCGTCCGGTTCCAGTCTTCGCCATCTCGGCGCCGGCTCGGTGTTCATGGCCCCATCGTCGCACGCCCGGTTGCGCCGGGCAGCCCAGTCCGCACGTTCCCGGACACGGTGCCACGATCGGGGCACGGCCGGTCCGGGAGCGTGATCGGGAGGGTGCTGTTCGGCTCGCGGCACCAGTCGGAGCCGGAGCCGGAAGCTGGGGCGTGCTCACCGGCCCCTGACTTCGCCGAGATCCTGCGGGAGGAAACGTCTCGTTCCCGTCTGCACCATCGGGGTACGCCCGGTTCGGCAGCGTGATCGGGAGGGTGTCGTTCGGCTCGCCGGGGTGCCACGAATGACTCATTGGGGCGGTGGAGGTCGCGAATGAGTCATTCGCGACCTCCACCCGGCCCCGGCAAGCGGAGCCGCAACCGGCGCCGGCAGCCGGAACCAGTGCCGGAAAAAGGGGCACGCTCAGTCCGGCAGCGTGATCGGCGCGAGGTCCTCGAAGAGGTCCCCCGGCCCCGGGTTCGCCGGATCGGTCGCCCCGCCGAAGTGGTGCAGGACGCCCCACACCGCGTTCAGCGCCGTCTGCACCGCGCCCTCCGCCCAGCCCGCCGTCCACGAGACGTCGTCGCCCGCCAGGAACAGGCCGCGGTGGCGGGGCGCCAGCGGCTCCTGTACGAAGTGCGTGAACAGCCGGTGCTGGTAGCGGTAGTGGCCGGGCAGGTTGGCCTTGAACGCGCCCATGAAGTGCGGTTCCGCCTCCCACGACACGGTCACCGGGTCGCCGATGATGTGCCGGCGGACGTCGACGCCCGGGTAGATCTCGCGCAGGGACTGCAGCATCACCTCGACGCGCTCGGACACCGAAAGCGGCAGCCACTTCAGCGAGTCGTCGGCCCACGTGTACGACAGGCAGATGACCGCCGGCGAGTCCGGGTCGTCGCCGAGCAGGTACGTGCCGCGGGGCATCCGGTCGGTGAGCGTCATGCTCATCGCGTCGCGGCCGGTCGCCGGGTCGGTGTCCAGCCAGAACGGGCGGTCGACCGGGACGAACACCTTCGACGACGCCATGTAGTGCGTGCGCTCGATCGCCGTCCAGTGGTCGATCGGGAACAGCTCCGCGTCGCATTCGATCTTGGACAGCAGCATCCAGCTCTGCGCGGTGAACACCGCCGCGGGGAACGTCCGGATGTGGCCTTCGGTGTCGGTCACCGTGATGTTGTCCGGCGCGGTGCGGTGCAGCCGCGCGACGCCGGGCTGCGGGCGTCCGCCGTGGAGGGAGCCGAGGCTCGTGCCCGCCGGCCAGAAAGCGATCTCCTCGGGAGCGTGTTCCCACAGCCGCAAGGGGAGCTGCCTGCTGCCGCCGACGATGCTGCGGTGCTCGTCGTCGGCTCCCGTGTAGACGACGCGCAGGATTTCCAGGATGGAGTTGGGGAAGTCGGTGTCCCAGCCGCCGGTGCCGAAGCCGACCTGGCCGAAGATCTCGCGGTGGCGGAAGGAAGCGAACGCGGGCGAGTCGCAGAGGAAGCCGTAGAACGTCTGGTTGTCCAGCCGCGGCACGAGTTCGTTCCACAGCCGCTTGATCGTCTTCGCGTCCCGGTCGCGGATCGCCGTCTGCATCTCGGCGAACGACGCGTGGTCGGCGAGCGTGCGGTCCCACGCCGCGGTGACTTCGCCGTACACGGCGGGCAGGTCCGCGGGCGTCCGCGCGTAGTGGCTCTGTCCTTTCAGGTCCACGACCGTGCTCGGCGTCCCGGGCGCCAGCGGGTTCGGGAACGGGACCGTTTCGAGCCCGACCTTGTCGATGTAGTGGTACAGCGCGGTCGACGCCGGCGGGAAGCGCATCGCGCCCATCTCCGCGACGACGTCGTCCGGGCAGCCGGGGAACCGGACCGTGCGCAGCCGCCCGCCGAGCTCGTCGATTTCGTACACCACCGGCCGCAAGCCCAGCTTCATCAGCTCGTACGCGGTGACGATGCCGGAAAGGCCGCCGCCGATCACCGCGACCTCGGTGCCGTGCCGTTCCGCGGGCACCGAGCCCAGCCCGGCCGGGTGGGCGAGGTAGTCGTCGTAGGCGAACGGGAAGTCGGGGCCGAACATCGTGATCGGGCGGCCCGGCGGTTCTTCGTGGTGGATCGCGGTCGGGACGGCGGAGGTCATGCGGTGGTTCCCCGGTACAGTTCGGGCCGTCGGTCGGCCAGGTGGGTGTTCTCCAGGCGGGACGCGGCGAGCGCCTCCCGCGTGACGTCGGCGTGGACCAGCTCCGGCCCGGACCCGGCGCGCGCCAGGACTTCCCCCGTCGGGGCGGCCACGCAGGAGCGGCCGCAGTAGGTCAGCTCCCGCTCGGTGTCGCAGCGGTTCGCGTAGGCGACGAACAGCTGGCTTTCGTAGGCCCGCGCGGGCACGAGCGTGTCGGCGACCAGCTCGTACGGGCTCATCAGCGCGGTCGGCACGACCAGCAGTTCGGTGCCGGCGAGCGCGTGCGCCCGCACCAGCTCCGGGAATTCGACGTCGTAGCAGATCAGCAGCCCGATCCGGACGCCGCCGAGGTCGGCCTGCACCACGGCTTCGCCGCCCGGGGTGAACCACGCCTTGTCGAGGTCGCCGAACAGGTGGGTCTTGCGGTAGTTCGCCAGCCGCCGCCCGGTCGCGTCGACGAGCTGGACGCTGTTGAAGACGTGTTCGCCGTCGGATTCGGGATAGCCGTAAGCGAGTGCGACGCCGGTTTCCCCGGCCAGCGCGGACATCCGTCGCGCGGTGGGCCCGTCGGCCGGCTCGGCGAGTTCGTGCGTGCGCGCGCCGATGTGGTAGCCCGTGGTGGCCATTTCGGCCGTGACGACGAGCTCGGCGTCGGTGCGGGCGAGGACTTCCGGGAGGTCGGCGAACGCGCCCTGGTGGATCGCGACCCTCATGCCAGCCTCGACTTCCGGATGCCGTAACCGAAGTAGAGGACCAGGCCGAGCGCCATCCAGCCGCCGAAGACGACCCAGGTGGCGCCGTCGAGGCTGAGCATCATGTACGCGCAGCACAGCACGCCGAGGATCGGCGTCACCGGCGAGAACGGCACGCGGAACGAGCGCGGCCGGTCCGGCTGGCGGCGGCGCAGCAGCACCACGGCGACGTTCACCAGCCCGAACGCGAACAGCGTGCCGATGCTGGTCGCGTCGGCCAGCTTGCCCAGCGGGATGAACGCGGCCAGCACGGCGACGAAACCCGAAACCACCAGGGTGTTGACCCGCGGCGAGCCGCTCTTTGCGTCTACTTTGGACAGCACGCCCGGCACCAGGCCGTCGCGGGACATCGCGAACAGGATGCGCGTCTGTCCGTAGAGGACGGTCAGCACGACGCTGGAGATGGCCACGATCGCGCCGACGGCCAGCAGCGCGGCCCAGAGCGGGTTGTCCGACACGACGCCGAGGACGTGCGAGAGCGCGGCTTCCTGGCCGTCGAACTCCTGCCACGGCAGCGCGCCGACCGCGGCCACGGCGACCAGGCAGTACAGCACGGTGACGATGCCGAGCGAGAGCAGGATCGCCCGCGGCAGGTCGCGCTGCGGGTTCTTCGCCTCCTCGCCGGCGGTCGAGGCGGCGTCGAACCCGATGTAGGAGAAGAAGAGCTTGGCCCCGCCGGCGCTCATGCCGGCCAGCCCGAGCGGCAGGAACGGCGTGAAGTTCTTCGCCCGCACCGCGGTGAACGCGATCGCGCAGAACAGCACCAGCGTGCCGATCTTGACCACGACCATGATCGTGTTGGCCCGCGCGCTCTCCTTCGCGCCCGACAGCAGCAGGACCATCGCGAGGAGCACGACGACGATGGCGGGCACGTTGACGATCCCGCCCGAACCCGGCGGCTGGCTCAGCGCGTCCGGGATGGTGAAGCCGAACGCCAGCCGCAGCAGCTCGTTGACGTACTGACCCCAGCCGACGGCCACCGACGCCACCGAGACGCCGTACTCGAGGATCAGGCACCAGCCGCAGACCCACGCGACGAGCTCGCCGAGGGTGGCGTAGGCGTAGGAGTACGACGAACCCGACAGCGGGATCATGCCGGCGAGCTCGGCGTAGGAGAGCGCCGAGAACAGCGCGGTGATCCCCGCGAGCACGAACGACAGCACCACGGCCGGCCCCGCCACCGGGACCGCTTCGCCGAGCACGACGAAGATCCCGCTGCCCAGCGTCGCCCCGATGCTGAGCGTGGTGAGCTGCCCGAGGCCGAGCGACCGCTTCAACGTGCCATGATCACCTTCGGCGACGAAGTCGGCGACCGGTTTCCGCCGCACCGTCGCGGCTCGCAGAGTCATGCCGACGACCGTATCTGCCGTTTCCGGCGGGCAAAACAGGACTACATTGCGCGTACAGATGAATCACAGGTGATTCATTGCACAGGATGCGCGGATCGTGGCGATTCGTTCTGCTCGGCGGCGGGCAGGAGCAGGGTGAACGTGGGCGGGGCGGGACGGCTCAGCCGGAGCCGGCCGCCTTCTGCCTCGGCGAGGCTGCGGGCCAGCCGCAGGCCGATCCCGTGATCGCTCGGCGCGGTCGCGAACGGGTCGGTTTCGCCCAGGTCAGGGCCTTCGTCGGCGACGTCGATGGCCAGTGCGTCGCCGGCGTCGCGGGCCACGACGGTGACCGTGCCGCGCCCGTGCGTCGCCGCGTTGTCGAGCAGGACGCCGAGCACCTGGCGGACCGCGGCCGCCGCCACCCGGGCCGGCGGCGGGTCCTGGCGGGTGATCCGCAGCGCCCGTCCGCGCGGGTCGAGCAGGGCCTCGCCGGCCTCGCGGACTTCGCCGAGGAGCGCGTCGAGGTCGAGTTCCGCGCGCGGGGCCCGGCGTTCGCGGCCCAGCGCCAGCAGGTCCTCGATGGTGCGTTCCAGCCGATCGGTCGAGGCGATCCCGGCGCGGATCGCCGCGTACGGGTCGGCCGAGGGCGTTTCCAGCGCGGCTTCGAGCTGCAGGCGCAGGCCGGTCAGCGGGTTGCGCAGCTGGTGCGACGCCTCCGCCGAGAACGCGCGCTCGCGCTCCAGCGTCTCGCCGATGCGCGTCGCCGTGGCGTCGAGTGCTTCGCCGACCTGGTCGATCTCGGCGATGCCCGCGCGGGGGGAGCGGGCGGTGAAGTCGCCGTCGCCGAGCCGCCCGGCGGCCGCGGCCAGCTCCTCGAGGGGCCGCACCAGCCGGGTCGTCGCCCGCCGGGCCAGCAGCCAGCTCACGCCGATCGCCGCGATCGCGAGCACGGCCATGCCGAGCCAGGTGAGCACCACCCGCAGCCGCAGCTCCGACATCGGCAGCGCGGCGCGGACCACCCCGGTCACCCGGGCGCCGCTGAGGACCGGGATCGCCAGCGCCACTTCGTCGCCTTCGCGGTCGATCACGACGTCGACGGTGGCGCTCGCCGCGTGCCGCTCGACCGGGCCGCCGACCGCGGGGCCGTGCCCGGCGAGCAGCCGCCCGTCCGGGCTGTAGACGCCGACGGCGCCGCCGACCTCGTCGTCGTCTTCGACGAGGGGCGGGACGACCGGCGTCCGGCCGGCGCTCAGGTCCTCGGAGACGGCGAGCGCGGCGGCGTCCGCGGCCCGCTCCAGGTCGGCCTTGGTGTCGTCGCGGTAGTACTGCATCACCGCGATGCCGAGCGGCAGCGCGAACAGCACGGTCGCGACCAGCGCGGCGAGCACGGTCAGCGAGATGATCCGGCGGCGCACGGCTAGCCTTCGGCCGCGGACCGGGCCGGGTCCTCCAGGCGGTAGCCGTGACCGCGGAGGGTGGCGATCCGGGGCACCTCGGCGTCGGGCCCGGCGACCGACGCGAGCTTGCGGCGCACCGCCGCGATGTGCACGTCGAGGGTCTTCGTCGAGCCGTACCAGTGCGCGTCCCAGACCTCGGCCATCAGCGTCTCGCGGCTGACCGCGACGCCGGGCTGCTCGGCCAGCCGCGCCAGCAGGTCGAACTCCTTCGCGCGCAGCACGACCTCGCGGCCGTGCAGGGTGGCGCGGCGGCCGGCGATGTCGACGGTCAGCTCGCCGATGGTCACCGGCGGCCGGGCCCCGGCGGGCGCGCCGCGGCGCAGGTGCGCGCGCACCCTGGCCAGCAGCTCGCCCAGCCGGATCGGCTTGGTGAGGTAGTCGTCGGCACCGGCGTCGAGGCCGACGACGACGTCCATCTCCTCCTGCCGGGCGGTGAGGATGACCAGCACGGCGGCGGGCAGCGCGCTCCGCAGCCGGCGGCAGACCTCGACGCCGTCCAGGTCGGGCAGGCCGAGGTCGAGCAGCACGAGGTCGAACTCACCGGCTTCGGCGGCCTGCAGTGCGGTCCGCCCGTCACGGCGCCAGCACACCTGGTAACCGTGCAGCCGCAGGGTCGATTCGAGCACGCTGCCGATCGCCGCGTCGTCTTCCACCACCAGCAGGTTCGGCATGCCGGGCAGCCTAACCAACGTCCTGCCGGAATCCGGACGACTGTGGCCTATTCCGTCCGGGTCCCGAGGCCGATCTGCGATATCCGCAGCGAAGCCCCGGAGACGGCTTCGGTAAACGCAGCGACTTCGGCCGCGTCGAACCGGCTGGTGGGACCGGTCACCGCGAGCGCCGCGAGCACCCGCCCGTCCCCGTCGCGCACCGGCGCGGCGACGCTGGACGCACCCGCCTCGGGCTCCCCGTGGCTGACGGCGGCCCCCTCGGCCCCGTCGAGCACCCGCCCGGCGGCCCCGCACCCGAGCGGCAGCTCGTCCCCGACCCGCCCGACGTGCCGGATGGCCAGCGGCCCCTCCTGCTGGGCCACGCAGACCAGCACCGACGTGCTGCGGACGTAGAGGTTGACGGTTTCGCGGCACTCCAGCGCGAGGTCGCGCAGCACCTGGCGGACCGGTTCGGGCAGCTGCCACGCGGTGTTCGCCAGCTGCGCCCACCGCAGCATCCCGGGTCCGACGGTGACCCGCCCGTCGGGCCGCGTCCAGAGCAGGCCGCGCTGTTCACAGGTGGCGACGAGCCGCAGCACGGTCGTCTTCGCCAGGCCGCTGGCCGCGGTGAGATCCTTGACCGCCCACGTCCGGCGGCGTTCGGTGAAGAGAGCGAGCAGGTCGAAGGCGCGCAGCACACTCCGGACGGCGCCCTCGTCGCCGGTCTGGTGTTCCGTCGTCATCGCGCGACCTCCCCAAGTCCGCTGGACGGACCAAGCGTACCGCGCCGTGGACACCTCAGGCCACGTGTCGCTCGAAGGCTGCGGTGTTCGACCGGGTCCGGGATGTGATGAAAGGGTCGTTCATGTCGCTGGACGTCGTGAAAGGGTCGTTCATGATGTTCGGATGTCACCGGCTGCCGGGAGTCAGGCCACGTGTCGCTCGAAGGCCGCGATCGTCTCGGCCAGTACCTCCGCCCCCGGGCGGGCCCACAGCTGCGCGTTGAACACTTCGACCTCGATCGGCCCGTCGTACCCCGCCGCTTCGACGCAGGTGCGCAGGTGGCGGTGGTCGATCGGGCCGTTCCCCGGCAGCGCTCGGCCCAGCAGCGGGTCGGGGAGCGGCACCAGGACGTCGCACACGTGGAACCCGGCGATCCGACCCGCCGCCGCGGCGATCGACTCCTCGATGCGCGGGTCCCACCAGACGTGGAACTCGTCCACGATCACGCCCACCTGCTCGGCCGGGTGCTCGGCCGCGATCGCCAGTGCCTGGTCCACAGTGGACAGCACCGACCGGTCCGCGCACTGCATCGGGTGCAGCGGCTCCAAGCCGAGCCGCACGCCGCGCTCGCCCGCGTACGGCGCCAGTTCGCCCACGGCGTCCGCGACGCGCCGGCGGGACGCGGCCAGGTCGTTGCCCGCGATGCCGCCGACCACCAGCACGAGCACGCCGGCGCCGAGCGCGGCGGCTTCGTCGATCGCCTCGCGGGTCTGGGCCACACCGTCCACAGGGGACCCTTCCGGGGTCACGCCGGTGAAGAAACCGCCGCGGCACAGCGAAGAAACCCGGACGCCGTACTCCTTGAGCAGCCGCGCGGTTTCGTCGACGCCGGTTTCCGCGACCTTGTCCCGCCACAGCCCGATCCAGCCGACGCCCGCCGCCGCGCAGCCCGCCACCGCTTCGGGCAGCGTCCAGGACTTGGTGGTGATCTGGTTGAGGCTGAGCCGCTCGTCCATCACGCCACCCCGGCGGCCAGCAGCAGCGGCCGCATCCGGGCGACGGCCAGGTCGGGGTCGGCCAGCGCGCCCGCCTCGTCGGCCAGGCGCAGCAACGTCGCCAGGTGCGTGATCGTGCGCGCGGATTCCTGCCCGGCGATCATCCGGAAGTGCCGCTGGTGCCCGTTCAGGTACGCCAGGAAGACGACGCCGGTCTTGTAGTGCCGGGTCGGCGCGCGGAAGATTTCGCGCGACAGCGGCACGGTCGGGTCGAGCGCGGCGCGGAAGCCGGCCGGGTCGCCGTCGTCCAGCCGGCGCAGCCCCGCCGCGGCCACCGGGGCGATCGCGTCGAAGATGCCGAGCAGGGCTTCGCTGTGGCCGGCCTCGTCGCCCGCGATGAGTTCGGGGTAGTTGAAGTCGTCCCCGGTGTAGCAGGCGACGCCCGCGGGCAGGGTGCGCCGGAATTCGGTCTCCACCTCGGCGTCCAGCACCGAAACCTTGACCCCGGCGATCGTGCCGGCGTGCTCGGTGCACAGCGCCGCCAGCTCGCGGGCGGCCGCGCGGACGTCGTCGTGGCCCCAGTAGCCGGCCAGCGCCGGGTCGAACTGCTCGCCCAGCCAGTGCAGCAGCACCGGCCCGCCCGCGTCGGACAGCAGCTTCCCGTACGCGGCGTGGTAGTCGTCCGGCCCGGTGGCCGCGGCGGCGAGCGCCCGGCTGGCCATCACGACCGGGATCGCGCCCGCGCCGCCGACCAGGTCCAGCTGCTCGCGCCAGGCGTCCACAATGGACGCGACGGTCGCCGGCCCCGGTGGCAGCTGGTCGGTGCCGACGCCGGCGCACCACCGCCGTCCGGCCGCGGCCGCGCCGGTGCGCGTCACGAGCTCTCGGGTGGCCGGCCAATCCAGGCCCATCCCGCGCTGCGCGGTGTCCATCGCCTCCGCGACGCCGAGGCCGCACGACCAGAGGTGCTCGCGGAAGGCGAGCGTCGTGTCCCAGTCGACGGTGTCCGGCTCGGCGGCGAGCGCGTCCGCCACGACGTGCGCGGCGGCGTAGGCGATCCTCGACGACAGCGGCGTTCCCGACGGCCCGGGACACGGCGGCCCGGACGGCGTCCAGTCCAGCAGCCCGCCGCCGGGAACCGGGAGCACGAGCATCGGGGGACCTCCCAGGGACTCAGAAAGCGCTTTCCCGAATCCACGGTAGGGCCTGCGCCGGAGCACGACAAGGCCCGACCGGGTCAGCGCTTGGGGCGTCCGGTGCTTTCGCGCAGGACGACTTCGCCGGAGAGCCGGACCGTCCGCGGCCGGGTGCCGGCGGAGCCCTTGATCGCCAGGTCCATCGCCCGCTCGCCGAGCTCTTCCAGCGGCAGCCGCACGGTGGTCAGCGCCGGGGCGAGGTCGCGGACGACCGGGATGTCGTCGAAGCCGGCCACCGAGATGTCGCCCGGCACGGAGAGGCCCTCCTCGCGCAACGCCGTCAGCGCGCCGATCGCCATCACGTCGGTGACGGCGAAGACGCAGGTCGGCAGCTTGCGCTTGCGGCCGGCGAGCAGCTTCTTGGTCGCCTCGTAGCCGCCGTCGCGGGTGAAGGCGGCCTCGACGACGTCGTCCTCGCGCAACGTGATGCCGTGCGCGGCGAGCCCGTCGCTGAACCCGGCCAGCCGGTCGATGACCGTGCTCAGCTGCCGCGGGCCCGCGAGCACCGCGAACCGCTTGTGGCCGAGGCCGACGAGCGCGTCGGCCAGCGCCGCCGCGCCGCCCTTGTTGTCCGGCTGCACGGTGTCGATCTTGAGCCCGCGGTGGCGGCTGACCGCCGCGACCTGCCCGCCGCCGCGGCGGTAGGGCTCGAGCTCGGCGGCCATCGCGCGTTCCCACGTCCGGTCCTCGAACGCCGAGCCGATCAGCAGGATCGCCGCCGCCCGCTGCGCGCGCAGCGTCGAGACGTAGGCGACCTCGCGGTCGGGGTCGCGGAACGTGCCGGCCAGCATCACCAGCAGCCCGTTGTCGGTCGCCACCCGCATCACGCCACCGGCGATCGCCGCGAAGTAGGGGTCGCTGACGTCGTGGCAGATCACGCCGACCGTGCGGTGCGTGCCGCCGGCGAGGGCCTGCGCGTGCGCGTTCGGGGCGTAAGCCAGCTCGGCCGCGGCGGCGGACACCCGCTCCCGCAGGTCGGCGCGGACGGACGCGGTGCCGTTGAGCACCCGCGACGCCGTCGCGAGCGAGACGTTCGCGCTGCGTGCCACGTCTTCCAGTGTCACGTGCGGCCGGGCCTTCATGGCTGGCTCCTCCAAGATCGGTTTCGGGTGTCTCCGCGTGCTCGGTCGGTGCAATCTACTGGGAGGAGGGTGTCTCCGGAGAAGCCGCTGCTCGGGGGACCTGACCCATTCGAGTGAAACCGGCGGGGAAGATCGGCCGCGGTACGTGTGTTGCAAACAAGGAGAACCTTCAAGTGGTGAGCCCGCCACTGCCGATGACCGCGAAAGGAACCACGCATGCTGTTCGGTGACGAGCACGTCCGCCGCTACGAGGAGACCGACGGGGAGGTCGGGCACGAGTGGAAGGAAGGCGTCCCGACGCTCGTGCTGACCACGAAGGGCCGCAAGACCGGCCAGGAGCGCAAATTCGCCCTGATCTACCAGGAAGTCGACGGAAACCCGGTGATCGTGGCCTCCAAGGGCGGCGCGCCGAACCACCCCGGCTGGTACTTCAACCTCGTCGAGACCCCCGAGGTCGGCGTCCAGGTCAAGGCGGACAAGTTCACCGCGACCGCCCGCACGGCCGAGGGCGAGGAGCGCGCGAAGCTGTGGGAGAAGCTGGCCGCCGTCTGGCCGGACTACAACGAGTACGCGAAGAAGACCGACCGTGAGATCCCGGTGGTCGTGCTCGAACGCCGGTGAAATCGTTGCTGTGATCTGCGCCGCGTTCGGCGCGCGCCGGGGCCGAACCGGGCGGTCGTGGGCTACGAATGACACTCATGAACGACCGCTGGACCGCCCTGGACCTCGAGGGTGAGCTGCTCACCCGACGCCAGATGATCGCCTACGGCCGGCGCTTCGCCCGCGCCGGCCGTGGCGCCTGGTACAGCTTCGCGATCGAGGTGGTCTGGCAGTTCCTCGCCCAGACCACCCGCTTCCGCGTGCGGGGCTCCCGCCACATCCCGAAGACCGGCGGCGTGCTGGTGGCGTCGAACCACCTGTCCTTCGCCGACCCGACCACGCTCACCGCGTTCTGCCTCGCCGCCGGCCGCGTGCCGCGCTACCTGGCGAAGGCGTCGCTGTGGAACCTGCCGGTGGTCGGCCGCGTGATGCGTTCGGGCCGCCACATCCCGGTCTACCGCGGCGCGGCGACGGCCGCGGAGGCCTACCGCGACCTGGTGGCGTCCGTGCGGGCGGGCGAGTGCGTGGCGGTCTTCCCGGAGGGCACGTTCTCGAAGGACCCGGACGGCTGGCCGATGCGCGGCAAGACCGGCCTCGTCCGCGCCGCGCTGGAGACCGGCGCGCCGGTGATCCCGGTGGCCAACTGGGGCACCCACCACCTGCTGCCGTCGACCGCGTGGTTCCCCCGCGGGCTGCCGCGCAAGACCGTCGAGCTCGTCGCCGGGCCGCCGGTCGACCTGTCCGACCTACGCGACCGGCCGCTCACCCGCGAGGTGCTGGAGGAGGCGACGGCTCGCATCATGGGCGAGGTGACGACCCTGCTGGAGTCCATCCGCGGTGAGCGGCGGCCGCTCGCGGCCTGAGGTCCGCGTCACCCCGCCCGGTCCTGCCCGTAGGGGTAGTTTCTGGTGTATGAGTGCACAACACTTTGATGTCGTCGTGCTGGGGGCCGGGGTCGGCGGTTACGTCGCGGGGATCCGCGCGACGCAGCTGGGGCTCAGCGTCGCGGTGGTCGAGGAGAAGTACTGGGGCGGGGTCTGCCTGAACGTCGGGTGCATCCCGTCGAAGGCTCTCCTGCGCAACGCCGAACTGGCGCACGTGGTGACGCAGGAGGCCGCGGCGTTCGGGATTTCGTCCGACAGCCCGATCCGGGTCGACTACACGGCTGCTTACGAGCGGAGCCGGAAGGTCGCCGACGGGCGCGTCAAGGGCGTGCACTTCTTGATGAAGAAGAACAAGATCACCGAGTTCGACGGGCACGGGACGTTCCTCGACGATCACACGCTCGAGGTGAACGGCTCGCAGATCACCTTCGAGCACTGCATCATCGCCACGGGGGCGACAACCCGGTTGCTGCCGGGGACTTCGCGCAGCTCGCGGGTCGTGACCTACGAAGAGCAGATCCTGTCCAGTGAGCTGCCTTCGAGCATCATCATCGCCGGGGCCGGCGCGATCGGCGTCGAGTTCGCTTACGTGCTGCACAACTACGGCGTCGACGTCACGATCGTCGAGTTCCTCGATCGGATGGTGCCGTTGGAGGATGCCGAGGTGTCGGCTGAGCTCCTCCGGCGGTATCGGAAGCTCGGGATCAAGGTGCTGACGTCGACCCGGGTGGAGTCGATCGACGATTCGGGTTCTTCGGTCGAGGTGACTGTTTCGTCCGAGAAGGACGGGCAGCGGGTTCTGACCGCGGACAAGGTGCTGCAGGCGATCGGGTTCCAGCCCCGGGTCGAGGGTTACGGGCTGGACAAGACGGGTGTCGCGCTGACTGAGCGGGGCGCGATCGCTGTCGATGGGCGTGGGCGGACGAACGTGCCGCACATCTTCGCCATCGGTGATGTGACGGCGAAGTTGATGCTGGCGCACGCATCCGAGTCGATGGGGGTGGTGGCCGCGGAGACCATCGCCGGTGCGGAGACGATGGAGCTCGACTTCCCGATGATCCCGCGGGCGACCTACTGCCAGCCGCAGATCGCCAGTTTCGGGTGGACCGAGGCGCAGGCCCGGGAGAAGGGGTTCGACGTCCGGGTGGCCAAGTTCCCCTTCACGGCCAACGGGAAGGCTCAGGGGTTGGGCGACGCCGGTGGGTTCGTGAAGCTGATCAGTGATGGTGAGCACGGAGAGCTGATCGGCGGGCACCTCATCGGGCCGGATGTCACCGAGTTGCTGCCGGAGCTCACTTTGGCTCAGCAGTGGGATTTGACTGTTCACGAGGTGGCTCGGAACGTGCACGCGCACCCGACGCTGGGGGAAGCGGTCAAGGAAGCTGTTCATGGGCTTGCTGGGCACATGATCAATATGTGATTCGGTTCGCCCGATTTTTCATTGTCACTACGGCCGGCGCGACGCGTCAAGGCGGGAAAGCGTGCCTTGACCCGCCGCGCCGGCCGTGTGGGCGGCTTCGGATCGGGGCGGCGGGGGTCTGGGCGGGGTGTGGTGGCGTTGGAGCGGCCGATCTGAGCTGGGAGGGTGAGGACCGGGTCATCCGGGCCGCCGCCGAAACGTTCGCGGACCTCGGTGTCGACGTCGAAGTGCGCGACGAAGCCCGGGTGCATCTCTGGTACGAAGCCAAGTTCGGTGTGGCCTGCCCGCCCTTCACGACTACCGAGGCCGCGATCGATGCCTTCGTGGCCGTCTGCTCGTGTGTCGGGGTCCGGCTCGAACCCGGCGGCAGTTGGCACTTCTACGCTCCCCACGGGCTCGATGACCTCTTCGCGATGGTCGTGCGGCCGAATCCCGTGCTTGCCCCCTGCGAGGCTTGCGAACGGAAGGTTGCTCGGTGGCGGAGCCGGTGGCCCGAAATCGTCTCACGTTTTCCTGCCCGTTCCAGGATGTGGACGTCCGTGCGATCCAGACTTTGGTCGGTGGTTCCTCGCTCGGTCACTCCTTAGATTCTCCCCATTACACCCGGTCGAGTGACCGAGGATCACAGGGAGACATCGATGGTGAGATTCAGCCGGGTTGCCGCGCACGCGGCTCCGCTGACGGTCGGCGCGTTGCTGCTGACGACGGGCGTCTCGGCAGCGCAGCCGTCCACGGTGGACGCGGCTGCCGCGCGCACCGAGGCCGGGATCAGTGCCCTGCAGAGCATCAAGAAGAGCCTGAGCCCCGCGGAGCGCAAGCAATCGAGCCAGCTGGTCGTCGAGAAGCGGTTGCGGGCTGACCGGTCGCTCGCCGCGAAGCTGCCCGACTACCGCTCCGGCGTCGGGGTCAGTGGGGCCGGCACCGTCGCGGTCGACATCGCTGCCCACGGCAACGGCGTTGCCGGCGCCGTGCGGGCGGCCGGTGGCACCGTGCGTTACACCGCGCCGGACGGGGCGGTCCGGGCCGATTTGCCGCTGTCCGCTGTGGACACCATCGCCGGGCGTGGCGACGTCGCCGAGGTGAAGCCCGCCGCGCAGGCCACCACCTGGAGCGAGCCCGGCAACCGCGATCTGCGGCAGGCTGTCGCCGCGCAGGCCGCCGCCGCGACGCAGGTGTCCGAAGGGGACAAAGCGCACGGTGCCGACGCCGCCCGTACGACCTACGGCGTGAGCGGGTCCGGCACCAAGGTGTGCGTGCTCTCCGACGGCGTCGACTCGCTCGCGAAGTCGCAGAGCGCCGGTGAACTGCCCGCCGTGGACGTGCTGTCCGGGCAGAAGGGCAGCGGCGACGAGGGCACCGCGATGCTCGAGATCATCCACGACCTCGCGCCGAACGCGACCCTCGGCTTCGCCACCGCGTTCACCAGTGAAGCCAGCTTCGCCGCGAACATCCGCGCGCTGCGCACCACCGGCAAGTGCCAGATCATCGTCGACGACGTCTCCTACTTCGACGAGTCGCCGTTCCAGGACACGCAGGTCGCGCAGGCGGTCAACGACGTGACCGCGGCCGGCGTCCTGTACTTCTCCTCGGCCGGCAACTCCGGCAACGCGACCGACGGCACCAGCGGGTACTACGAAGGCGACTTCCGCGCGTCCCCGACGAAGATCAGCGGCGTCACCGGGACCCCGCACGACTTCGACCCGAGCAGCACCACGCAGAACTTCGACGCGCTTTCGGCCGGCTCGCTCGGCAAGCCGGTGACGCTGTTCTGGTCCGACCCGTGGGGCAAGTCCGCCAACGACTACGACCTGTTCATCCTGAACTCGGCGGGCAGCGTCGTGGCCTCCAGCGAGAACGGCCAGTCCGGCTCGCAGAACCCGTACGAGATCGCGAACGTGCCGGCCACCGGCTCGGGCTACAAGGTCGCGGTCGTCAAGTACAGCGGCGCCGACCGGTTCATCGCGCTGAACGTCATCCGCGGCCGCTTCGTGGCCTCGGGCTCGCTGAAGGCGTTCAGCACCAACGGTGTCACGAACGGTCACTCGGCGGCGGCGAACGCCTTCAGCGTCGCGGCGGCCCCGGCCGGACCGGCGTTCGGCCGTCCGCTGGAGACCGGTGACCCGGCCAACCCGGCCGGCCCGTACCCGGGCCTGTTCAGCGCGTCGAGCAAGTGGGAGCGCTTCTCCTCCGACGGCAAGCGCAAGCTCTTCTACAACGCCGACGGCACGGCGATCACCCCGGGCAACGTCTCCTCGACCGGCGGCACGACCCGGAACAAGCCGGACATCACGGCAGCGGACGGCGTGGCGACCTCGGTGACCGGCTTCCAGCCGTTCTTCGGGACGTCGGCGGCGGCCCCGCACGCGGCGGCGATCGCGGCCCTGCTGCTCTCGGGCAAGCCGACGGCGACCCCGGCGCAGATCCGCTCGGCGCTGGTGTCCTCGGCGATCGACCTGGGCGCGCCCGGCTTCGACACGGTGACCGGCACCGGCGTGATCATGGCCGGCCCGGCCCTGGCCGCGCTGGGTGTCCAGCCCAAGTAAGCACCGAATTCAGCGGGGCCCGGCGCGCGCCGGGCCCCGCTGCGTCATTTCCCGGTGACCAGCAGGTGGAAGCGGAACGGGCCGCGCTCGATCCGTTCGTGCCGGAGCAGGCCCAGTCCCGCCGCGGCCGACGCCGCTTCGAGTTCGGCCACCGGGCGGAGCCGGAAGCCGTTGTCCGTCAGCATCCGGGCCCGCCCCATCAGGTCCGGGTCGCCGACGCCCAGCACGAACCGGCCACCGGGCGCGAGGACGCGCGCGACTTCCGCGAAGGCCCGCTCGAGGTCGTCCACGAAGTAGACCGTGTTGGTCGTGACGATCGCGTCGACCGTGCCGTCCGCCAGGGGCAGGGCGGTCATCGGACCCTCGGACAGCACCAGCCGCCCCGCCGCGATCTCCCGCCGGAAGGTCGTGCCCGCCCGGGCGAGCATGGTCTTCGAAATCTCGACGCCCTGCACCGTGGCGGTTTTCCGCAGCAGCAGGCCGAGGCCCAGCCCGCCGCCGAACCCGATGTCGAGCGCGGATTCGTCGCCGGACAGCTCCAGCGCGTCGACCGCCTTCACCACCGCCTCGCGGTTCCGGCGGTTCAGCATCGCGCCGACGACCCGGCCCCGCAGGCCGCTAGGGTGGCCGAGTTGCCGGGCCAGCCCGGCTTGGAAACCCTCGCGAAGTCCCATGCGCGCAGTCTAGGAGCAGTGATGGCGAAGACGGCAGTGGTCACCGGCGCCGGATCGGGGATCGGCCGGGCGGTGGCGCGGGCGCTGCTCGAAGACGGTTACCGGGTCGCGCTGGCCGGACGCCGGTCCGCCGCGCTCGAGGAGACCGCCGCGGGCTTCGAAGGTGCCCTCGTCGTGCCCACCGACGTCGCCGACGAGGCTTCCGCCGCCGCGCTCTTCGACGCCGTCCGCGACGAGTGGGGGCGGCTCGACCTGCTCGTCAACAACGCGGGCATCGGTGCGGCCGGGACGATCGCCGACCTGTCCGTCGAGGACTGGAAGCGGACCGTCGACGTCAACCTGACCGGGATGTTCCTGTGCGCCCGGCAGGCGGTGCGCCTCATGCGCGACCAGGACCCGCGCGGCGGCCGGATCGTCAACAACGGCTCCATCTCCGCGCACGTGCCGCGCCCGGCGAGCGTCGCCTACACCGCGACCAAGCACGCCGTCACCGGCCTGACCCGGTCGATTTCGCTCGACGGGCGCGCATGGAACGTCGCCTGCGGCCAGATCGACATCGGCAACGCGGCCACCGAGATGACCGAACGCATGGCGGCGGGCATTCCCCAGGCCGACGGCCGGGTCGTCGCGGAGCCGACGTTCGACGTCCGGCACGTGGCCGACGCGGTGCGGTACATGGCGGGCCTGCCGCTGGACGCGAACGTCCAGTTCCTCACCGTCACGGCGACGACGATGCCGTTCATCGGCCGCGGGTGATGCCGACATTCAGGTGAAGCGGCGGCCCCGCGGGTCGACGGCGGCGGAGCCCGGTTGGTAAACCGGAGGGCCGATACCGATCACGAGGGGCCGAAGTGCCTGCTCAGCTGACCTACGCCGTAGTCATGGCGCTCGTTTTCGCCTTCGCCGGTTTTCTGGCGAAGCAATTCGTCGGTGAAGGGGTCAAACACCTCGGGCAGCGTTTCTGGCCCGCCGTGTTCCGCAGCCGGCGCCGGACGCTGACCAGGCGCGAACTGCGGCGGTACGCCGGTGGCGTCAAAGCGACGTTCGACAGCCACGCGCTCGGTTTCCTGGCCACCACCAAGGTGACGGTCAGCGAGGTCTACGTCCCGCTCCAGAGCGAGGTGGACGGGCGCCGCGAAGACATCTACGGCAGCATCCGGGACCGCGGCCGGACCGTCGTCCTCGGCCCGGCCGGGGCCGGGAAATCCATGCTGCTGAAGTATTCCATGGTGAAGTGGGCCGACCGGCCCGCCGATTTCGAGCGCGTCCCCGTGTTCGTCGAACTGTTCCGCCGGAACCGCGGCGAGGAGAGCCCGCGGGACCTCGTCGTGGCCGCGCTCGGGCGGGGTGGCGTGAAGAAACCGGAACGGTTCCTGGACCGCGCGCTGGCGGACGGCCTGCTGAGCGTGTTCTTCGACGGTTTCGACGAAATCGTGACCGACCGGCGGGCCGAAGTCACGCAACAGCTGAAGGCGTTCGCCGAAAAATGGCCGAAGTGCCAGATCGTCGTCACCTGCCGGGCGGCGGTCTACGATTCCGAACTGCGGCCGGACTTCGATCACGAGGTGCGGGTGGCCGGTTTCGACGACGCCGCCATCCGCCGGTTCCTCCGGCTGTGGTTCACCTCGAAACGGGCCGGTCGCGACACGCGGTTCGAGGTCGAGCAGATGATGGCCGGACTGCGGGCGAGCCCGCCCATCCTGCTGCTGGCCCGGACCCCGCTGCTGCTCACGATGATCGCCTCGCTGCACGACGCGGATCCCGGGATCGGGCCGGTGCTGCCGGGCTCGCGCGCGGAGTTCTACGAACTGGCGGTGCAGCACCTGCTGCGGCGCGACTCCGAGCTGGGGCGTACCCGCGGCCTCGCCACCTACAAGGCCGGCCACAAGCAGATGGCGCTGCGGGCCATCGCGGTGCGGGCCCAGGGCGCGATGGCGCCGGGGACCGACCGGCGGACCGTGCCGGAGGACGAGCTGCTCGCCACCATCACCCGGGTGCTCACCAGGTTCAACCTGGAGGTGGCGCACGCGGCCCCGATGCTCGAGGAGATCGTCGACCGCAGCGGGTTGCTGGTGCGGGTGGACGAAGGCAACCTCCTCTACGAGTTCCCGCACCTGACGCTGCAGGAGTACCTGGCCGCGATGGAGCTGGCGGACAGCCCCGAGCGGTTGCTGGCGCTGTACGAGGAGAACCCCGGCCGGTGGCGCGAGACGGTCAAGCTCTGGTGCGGTGGCGCCAACCGCGACTGCACGCCGGTCGTCGAGCGGATCTTCGCCGGCGACCGGCGCGGCAAGCTCCTGGCGCTCGAATGCCTGGCCGAGGCGCGCCAGATCGACGAGACGCTGGCCAGGGCGGTGCTGCGGCACTTCGAGGCGACGCTGCCCGGTGCCGAGCCCGACCCCGTGGTCGTGGCCGCGCTGGGCGCGGTCGCGGCCGACCCGGGACCGCGCGGGACGGCGCTGCGCACCCGCCTCACCCGGGCCGCGCTGCAGCGGCACGTGCCCGCGATGCTCGCGCTGGCCGCCACCCGGCTGCGGCCGGCGGTCGAGACGCTCAGCGACCTGGCGACGTGGGCCCCCGCGGCGCGCGTGGCCCTGCGGTCGACGGGGGAGCTCGCGCTGCCGGTGCTGGCCGAGCGCGCCGGGACCGGCTCGACCGCCGCCGTCGACGACATCGCCGCCATCGGGACGGCGTCGGCGGGCGTGGCCTTGGCCGAGCTGCTGTGGGACGAAAGCGACGTCGCCGTCCGGGCCGCGTGGCGGCTGGCCGTGCTGGTGCGCAGCCCGGACGTCGAAGACGAGCTGTCGCGCGCGGAGACCGGGAACCCGGCGGGCGAGTGGTACGACTGGCTGTGGGCGCCCTTCCGCACGGCGGGAACCGGGCACCTCGCCGAGCTCATGGGCCGGGTCGGCTACCTGATCGACGACCGCACCGGGGCGCGGATGCCGGACGACGTCGGCCGGGTGGACCCGCGGCTCGCCATGCCGATCGGCGTCCGGGGCGCGTCCCGGCAGTACGACCCGGCGGCGCTGGCCGGGCTCGACCTCGAAGTCGGGCGCGTCGCACGCTCGCTCGGCGTCGGGGTCCGGGACCACACCGGGAACGGTGAAGCACTCGCGGAGATCCACGAGCGGGACGAAGGACAGGCGCGCCGGCTCGCGCTGGCCCTGTTCGAGCGGGCCGGGGTGGGCGTCGGTTACCGGAGCCTGCTGGCCACGCTGCCCACCACCGTCCTGGTGCGGCTGGTGGTGAAGCTGTCCAGGCCCGGGTTCCGCGCCGACGAAAGCCAGTGGCGGACCTTCGACGAGGACCTGAAGGCGCCGGTCGTGCTCCGGCCCGTGGCGTCCGTCGCCCTCGTGGTCCTGCTGGCCGGGCCCTACCTGCTGGGCGTGACGCGGGCGACCGGCTCGGCGTTCGGCTGGTGGCCCTGGACCGCGCCGTGGGAGGGGTGGGCCACCGCACTGGCCGCACTGGGTTTCCTGCTCACCGGCCTCTTCTTCCGCTTCGGTGAAGTCCAGCGGATGACCGTCCTCGCCGGGTTCTTCCTCGTGCTGTCCCTGCCCGGGGTGCTGGCGTACGCGGTGACGACCCTGGTGGACTGGCTCGGCGCGCCCGTCCTGGCGACGGCGGCGTTCGTCCTGACGGTCGTCACCACCGGCCTCGTGCGGCTGCTCGGCCGCCGGGAGCGCGAGATCGCGAACCCGTTCCGCGACCTGCGCAGCCTGGACGAGAGCGTCCTGCGGGTCCGCTCGACGGTGATCTCCGGGCGGGAAGCGGGTCAGGGGATCACGCGCGCCTTCCGGAACTCGTCGAACAGCCGGTAGAACATCTGCTCCGTCTCGACGTACTCTCCGAAGCCCGCCCGCCGGGACTTGGACGTGTCCGCGAACACGTCGTAGTCCCAGCCGAACACGAAGTCGGCGAACGCCCAGGACGAGGAAACGTCGGCGTAGGACGACGAAAGGCCGTGGCGGGTGGCCATGGACGTCCACAGTGGAGCTTTGTCGGCCATGACGTCCACGAGGGACATCCGCAGCGGCGGGGCGACCTCCAGACCGAAGTACGCCGCCAGTTTCGGCCACAGTTCGCGCCAGCGGAACAGGTCGCCGTTCGCGATGTTGAAGGCGCCCTGGTGGTTCGTCGCCCAGGTCGTCGCCGAGGCCAGGAGGCCCGCGTCCGTCATCTCCAGGAGGCTGTCGTACGCGCCCGGCTTGCCCGGGAAGCGCAGCGGCACGCCCAGTTCCTTCGAAATCGACGCGTACACCGCGATCACCAGCGCCAGGTTCATCGGGTTGCCCAGCGCCGTGCCGCCGACCACCGAGGGGCGGACTCCGACCACGTCCACGAGCCCGCGCGGCGTTCGAGGAACTGCTGCTGGTCGACGTTGAACTCCGGCGGCAGGTGCCCCGCGTCGGTCTCGCGCGCCGGGGTCTTGAACGGGCCGAGGTGCGCGCCGTAGACCTTGTAGCCCTGCATCAGGCTGACGTGCTCGAGGCCGGGCGCGGCCGCTTCCGCCGCGTCGACGAGGTTGGTCAGCATCGCCAGGTTCGGCGGGACCAGCTCGGCCCACGTCGGTTTGTCCTGGTAGGCGGCGTAGAAGAGGTGGGTCGTGGCGTCGAGCCCGCTGAGCTTCGCCCGGGTCTCGGCCGCGTCCAGCAGGTCGACGGCGATCGTGCCCGGCCCGCCGCGGCGGGCGAGGCCGGTGACGTCCCAGCCGCCGTCCGCCCGCAGGTGCTCGACGAGGGTGCGGCCGATGATCCCGTTGGCCCCGGCGACCAGGGCTGTCTTGCGCTTCATGGTTCCAGGCTGTCCCCGCGCCGGAGATAAGTCCAAGGCATCCTCGTCACCATGTCGATAAGCTGAGTTCATGACAAGCCTGCGGCAGCTGGAGTACCTGGTCACGGTGGTCGACACCGGCTCGTTCACCCGCGCCGCCGAGCAGCTGCACGTGACGCAGCCGGCGTTGTCGCACCAGATGCGGGCGCTCGAACGCGGTCTCGGCGGGCCGTTGCTCGAACGGCTGCCGCGCGCGGTCCGGCTCACGCCGATGGGGCGGGCGATGCTCCCGCACGCGCGGGCGGCGCTGGCCGACGCCGAACGCGCGCGCTGCGCCGCCCGCCTCGCGTCCGGGACGACGGCGGGCGAACTGCAGGTCGCGACGCTGTACTCGGTCAGCCTCGGCGTGCTGCCGCCCGCGTTGCGCGTGTGGCGGCGCGACCGGCCCGAGGTCGACGTCCGGCTGATCGAGTTCCGGCACGCCGACGAGCTGCGCGAAGCGATGGCCGCGGGCGAGGCCGACGTCGCGCTCGGCCCGCGGCCGGCCGGCTGGACCGGGCCGGTGCGGGAGCTGGGCGTGGAGGAGTTCGTCGTCGTGCTGCCCGCGGACGGCGCTTCGGAGGACGACGAGACCGGCGTGGTCGACCTGGCGACGCTCGCGGACTGCGCGTGGGTGCACTACGCCCCGGGCAACGGCCTCGCGGAACTGGTGGACGCGACCTGCGCGGCGGCGGGCTTCCGCCCCCGCGCGGCGGTCCGCACCGAGCAGACGGCAGCGGCCCCGATCCTGGCGGCGGCGGGCTTGGGCCCGGCACTGGTCCCGGCGAACGTGCTGCCACCGCGCTTCGACGGCCGGGTGCTGCGGCCGAGCGTGCCGGTGCGGAGGACGCTGGTGGCGTACACGCGCGGGGTGCCGGACCCGCTGACCAGCGCGTTCATCGAGACCCTCGCCGAGCACGCGACGGTCTAGCCGCCTGGAGGCGGTCCTGCCAGGGGTGGTCCGGCGCCAGGGCGGCTGCGAGCCAGCGCCGCTGAGCCGTGTCGAGCACCGGCAGGGCCGCTGTGAAGTCCCGCTCGTCCTTGGGCCGGGTGTCACGCGCCTTGGCCAGCAACTGCACTTCCGGGGCCAGGTAGGGAATTCCGCCCGCCGAGACCGCGCCCAGCCGGGACACCGGCCGCCGCACGGCCGGGTTCCGGCGGGAGATCCACTCGTCGCCCTCGGTCTCGTCGAGCATGATCTGGATCCGCCACGGTGCCGACGGTCCCGGGCGGCACCAGACGTCGTCGACGCCCGGGGGCAGGACCTCGCCGGGCAGCCACGGCCGGAGCGTGCCCGGCGGGTCGGCCGCCCACCACTCCCACGACGGCAGCGCCGCCTGCACCGCCGCCTGGTCGCGGCGGAGGAACAGGACGTCGACGTCGGCGTGCGCGCGGAACGCGTGTCCCACCGCCAGCTCGATCGCGTAACCACCCGCGATCCACCACGGGACGCCGGCGGAGGCGAACAGCACCGCCACCTCGGCCGGGGTGGCCGGGTCCCAGGTCACGAGACCGCGATCCCCGTCAGCACCGGGCCGGTGAACGGCGTCGTCGTCACGTCGTGGACGCGCGAGGACCAGACCGCGTGGCCGTGGCCCGACCACAGCGGCGCCACCGGCAGGTCCCGCAGCAGCTGGTTCTCCGCCAGCCGGTACAGCTCGCCCGCCTCCTCCGGGGTCGCCGCGGCGTCGGCCAGTGCCAGGTTCTGCGTGAAGACCTCGTCGGTGTACCCCGATTCCGCAGCCAGCTGGGACAGCAGCTCGTACGGGCTCGCCGTCGCCAGTTTGACGTCCACGGTGGACGGCCCGTCGAGCGGTCCGGTGTTCGGGGCCGCCTGTGCCGTCACGGAAACGTCCAGCGCTTTGTGGAGTCCGACGACCAGGGTCCGGGTCCACGCCTCCGCGCCCGGTCCGAAGTAGACGGTCGCACCGCCCGGGAAGGCCGCCTGCTTCAACAGGGCCTTGCCCGCCGCCGCGTCGTAGCTGCACGGGCGGCAGGTGCCGGACCGGTCACCCGGGGCGTCCGCCGGGGGCAGCAGGGCCTTCGCCGGGTCGACCTGGTGCGCCAGCGGGCCCGCCTCCAGCGCCGCGCGGTCCACGCCCAAAGCGAAGCCGTGGCGGACCGTCGCGTCGGAAAACCGCGGGTTCGCCACCGGGAACGCCAGGTAGCCCGCCTGCGGGAGGGCCCAGGTCGCGTGGTGGTCGTCGCCGAAGTCGGTGTGCATGGCTTCGTGCTTCTCGCCGGGGACCTCGGTCGCCAGGTCGAGCGTGCCCGCCTTGACCGCGTCGTACTGGGCGCCCGGTTCGCCGACCCGCAGCTCGATCTCCTCGGCCTTCCCGGGCCCGACGCGCTTGAGCGTGCCGCCCGAACCCGGGTGCCAGCCGCCGTCCAGGCGGTACGGGCCGTTGCCGACCGGGGCCTTGGCGAAGCCGTTCCAGTCGCGGGAAGCGAGCACCGACGCCGGCAGCGGCACCAGGCCCGGCGCCGAAAGCAGGGCCGGGACCTGGCCGGACGGGCGGTCGAGCGTCAGCGTGATCGTGTCCGGCGCGGGCGCGGTGATTTCGCGGGCGCGCAACAGCTTCGTGAACACCGGCGTGGACACCCAGTGCGCCGCGGCGACCGCCCGCCAGGTGTCCACATAGGACTGTGCGGTCACCGGCGTGTCGTCGTGGAAGGTCGCGGGCCGCAGCTTGACCGTCCAGTGCACGCGGTCGGTGCTCTCGATCGACTCGGCCGCGCGCGGGGTGAGCTTGCCCGACGCCGCGTCGTAGTCGGCCAGCGGGGTCCACAGCGCCCCGGTCACCAGCCGGCCCGCCTGGTCGGCGAGGTCCGCGGGCAGCAGCGTCGCCGGCTCCCGGATGCCGACGGACAGCACGCCGGGGCGCGCGGGGTCGGTGCCGGAGCAGCCCGTGACGGCGAGGGCGAGGACGGCGAACAGGACGAGCAAGCGCATGCGCCAGTCCTACCAGTCAAGAGCCAACAAAAGACGGTTGTGTCCGGTTGATCTCCGTCGTACCGTTCCCGTGGTCACGCTCCGAGCGTTCTGGGAGGTTTCGCGTGCGCACCTGGTTGCGGTCGTGCTTCGCCGCCGTCACCGTCAGCGCCACGCTGGTCGCGACCGGGCTCCCGGCCGCCGCCTGCGGCGAGGACGACAAACCGGCCACCCCCGCCGCCCGCACGCTGGGCGATCCCGGGGCGATCAAGAACGTCAAGTCCGTCGGCAACGTCCCCGACGCCGCCGGCGCCATCTCGATCAACTTCCTCGACTACGGCCGCCGCGACGTCATGGTCGTGTCCGGCGAGTTCGGGCTGAAGGTCTACGACCTGACGAAGAACCCGGCCGCGCCGAAGCTGGTCGGCCAGGTCAGCCTGCCGGGGCTGTGGGAGACCGAGGACACCGAGGTCGACCAGAACCGCAAGCTGGTCTTCCTCTCCCGCGACCCGCGCGCGTACGGCGGCACCACGCACACCGGCGAGTCCGGCATCTACGTCGTCGACGTCTCGAAGCCCGAGGCCCCGGCGATCCTCAGCTACGTCAAGGTGCCCGCCGGGCACACCACCAGCTGCGTCGACGGCTGCCGCTACCTCTGGACCGGCGGCCCGGCGAAGGCCGACGACCAGCCCGCGGACTGGGGCGGCCGCCCGATCTGGGTCACCGACATCCGCGACCCGCGGCACCCGAAGGTGAACCCGCAGCCCATCGAGCTGGCCCGCAACGACGGCAAGACCGACTACGTGCACGACGTCCAGGTGGACGACAACGGCGTGGCCTGGGTGTCCGGCCGCGGCGGCGTGCGCGGGTACTGGACCGACGGCGTGCACCGCGACCCGCTGACGAACAAGGTCCACCGCGCGACCGCGCACGAGCCGATCCCGTACGCCGGCGGCGGCATCGCCGAGACGGCGGCGCCGTCCCGGTTCATGCACAACAGCTTCCACCCGGCCGGCCACCGCGTCGGTGACGGCGCCTGGCGCGGCCAGGACCTGATCTACGCGACGGAGGAGAACTTCGTCGACGGCTGCGCGGGCGACGGCGTCCTGACGATCTCGTCGCTGAAGGGCTCCTACCACGGCGAAGGCTGGCGCTCGACGCCGGAGAAGCCGTTCCGCCTGGAGAGCGTCGGCACCTGGGGCGTCAACGGCCAGGAGGGCAGCGACCCGGCGTCCGACGACTGTTCCGCGCACTACTTCGACGTCCGCGGCAAGATCCTGGTGCAGTCGTTCTACGCGCAGGGCACCCGGTTCCTCGACGTCAGTGACCCGACGAACCCGCGGCAGATCGCGTACTACCGGCCGGGCGACGCGAGCGCGTGGGCCCCGTACTGGCACGGCAAGTACGTCTACGTCGCGGACAACGCCCGCGGCGTAGACGTCCTGCAGCTCACCCGTTAGGACTTCAGCCAGACAGCGGTGTCGGTCGGCAGTTCGCCGCCGGCCGGCCCGCTGGCCAGCAGGATCTCCCCGGCGGGGAGCGGGATCGGCGTGTCCGAGAAGTTCAGCGCGAACGTGAACCCCGTCCCGAGCCGGAACGCCAGCACCCCTTCACCGAGGTCGAGCCACTCCGGCGAGCCGGTGGGGAGATCCCGCCGGAGCCGCAGCCCGTTGCGGTACAGCGCCAGCATCGACGCCGGGTCCGCCGCCTCCGCTTCCGCCGTGTAGTCCCGCCACTCGGCGGGCTGGGGGAGCCACGCGCCCCCGGCGCCGAAGCCGAACGGCGCTTCGGAGCCCGACCACGGGATCGGTACGCGGCAGCCGTCGCGACCGGGGTCGGTGCCGTTCGTGCGGGCCCACACCGGGTCCTGACGCAGCTCGTCGGGGATGTCCAGGACCTCCCAGAGCCCCAGCTCCTCGCCCTGGTAGACGTACAGCCCGCCGGGCAGGGCCAGCGTCAGCAGCGCCGCCGCCCGGGCCCGCCGGGTGCCCAGCTCGCGGTCCACCGGGAGCTCGTGCAGCCGGTTCGCGAAGCTGAACCCGGTGTCGCCTTCCCGGCCGTAGCGCGTGACGTGCCGCGTGACGTCGTGGTTCGACAGCACCCACGCGGCCGGCGCGCCGACCTCCTCGTGCGCCTTCAGCGTCCGGTCGATGACGTCGCGGAAGCGCTTGCTGTCCCACGGGCAGACCAGGAAGTCGAAGTTGAACGCCGAGTGCAGCTCGTCGCGGCGCAGGTAGCGCGCCGCTCGGGACATGTCCTCCAGCCACATCTCGCCGACCAGCACCCGCTCGCCCGGGTAGCTGTCGACGATCTTGCGCCACGAGCGGTAGATCTCGTGCAGGCCCTCCTGGTCGGAGAACGGCGTCTCGTCGCCTTCCTCCACGTCGGGCAGGTGCGGGTCCTTGACCAGCCCGTCGGCGACGTCGATGCGGAAGCCGTCGACCCCGCGGTCGAACCAGAACCGCAGCACGTCCTCGAACTCCGTGCGGATTTCCGGGTTGTCCCAGTTGAAGTCGGGCTGGCGCGAGCTGTAGAGGTGCAGGTACCACTCGCCGTCCGGCACGCGCGTCCACGCGGAGCCGCCGAAGCGCGACCTCCAGTTGTTCGGTGGCTCGCTGCCGTCCGGGCCGCGGCCGGGGCGGAACCAGAACCGTTGCCGCTCCGGCGATCCCGGGCCCGCGGCCAGCGCGGCCTGGAACCAGCGGTGCTCGTCGGAGCAGTGGTTGGGCACGATGTCGATGATCACCCGGATGTCCCGCGCGTGCGCTTCGGCGATGAGCTCCTCGGCCTCGTCGAGCGTGCCGAAGAGCGGCTCGATGTCGCGGAAGTCGGCGACGTCGTAGCCGCCGTCGTCCATCGGGGACGGGTACCACGGGGTGAACCAGATCGCGTCGATCCCCAGGTCGGCCAGGTGGTCCAGCCGGGCGCGGACACCGGCGAGGTCGCCGACGCCGTCGCCGTTGCCGTCCGCGAAGCTGCGGATGTACACCTGGTAGATGGCCGCGCTCCGCCACCAGCCGGTCTTGTCGGTCACGTAAGTGCCCCTCCTTGTTGTTGGGAAGGCCTCAGCCCTTGATGCTGCCGGCGGTCAGCCCGGCGAGGATCTGCCGCTGGAACGCCAGGAACAGCGCCACCATCGGCAGACTGGCCAGCACCATCCCGGCGACGAGCACGTTGAGCGGCATGTCGATCGCCACCCGTTGCAGCATCACCGAGAGCGTCTGCTTTTCGGTGTCCGGGAACACCAGCAGCGGCCAGATGAAGTCCTTCCACGCGGTGACGACCGCGAGGATCGAAACCACGGCCAGGATCGGCCGCGAGATCGGCAGGATGATCCGCCAGAGCGTGCGCACCGGCCCGGCGCCGTCGATGCGCGCCGCTTCGATGAGCTCGTCGGGGATCTGGTCGAAGAACCGCTTCAGCAGGTAGATGTTGAACGCGTTCGCCGCCGCGGGCAGCCAGACCGCCGTCGGCGAGTTGATCAGGTTGAGGTGCAGCAGCGGCAGGTCCGTCACCGTCACGTACGTCGGGACGAGCAGCGCCGTCGCGGGGAGCATCAGCGTGGCCAGCATCAGCCCGAGCACGACGTTGCCGAACTTGGGCCGCAGCTTCGACAGCGCGAACGCGGCCGGGACGTCGATGGCCAGCTGCGCCAGCCACGCGCCGCCGGCGACGACGAGCGTGTTGAGGAAGTACTTGCCCAGGCTCAGCTGGCTCCACGCGTCGGCAAAGGTTTCCGGGTGCCACTCGTGCGGGACGAGCGTCGCCGGCGTCGCGGCCAGTTCCTGAGGTGACTTCAGCGCGCCCGTGATCGCCCAGTAGAGCGGGAACATGAAGGCCAGGATGAAGATCGCGAGCGTGCAAGCGAAAACGACGCCGTAGACGACTTTGCCGCGCGGGCTGCGCAGCGCGGACGGGGAGACGAGGGTCCTCATGACTGGTCCGCCTTCCGCGTCAGCCGGACGTACCACGCCGAGAACACGCCCAGCGCCACGAACAGCAGCAGGCTCATCGCGCTCGCCGCGCCGAAGTCGTTGTAGACGAAGGCGTAGCGGTAGAGCAGCAGGAGCACGGTGACCGTCGAGTCGTCCGGGCCGCCGCCGGTCATCACGTACGGCTCGGTGAACACCTGCATGGTCGCGACGATCTGCAGCAGCAAGAGCACGAGCAGGACGAACCGCGTCTGCGGGAAAGTCACGTGCCGCAGGCGTTTCCACAGCCCGGCGCCGTCGAGTTCGGCGGCTTCGTAGAGCTCGCCGGGGATCGTGCCGAGCGCGGCCAGGTAGATCAGCGTGGTGCTGCCCATGTTGGCCCACGTCGAGACGAAGACCAGCGACAGCATCGCCGTGCCGGACGAGTCGAGCCACTGGCCGCCGGGCAGGCCGACCGCGCCGAGCGCGGAGTTGAACAGGCCGGGACCCGGGTCGTAGAACCACTTCCACATCAGCGCCGTGACGACCGGCGGCAGCATCACCGGGAGGTAGACGGCGAGCCGGAAGAACGCCTTCGCGTGCCGGATTTCGTTGAGCAGCACGGCCGTGAGGAACGGGACGGCGAACCCGAAGACCAGCGCGAGCCCGGTGAACAGCAGCGTGTTGCGCCAGGCGACGCCGAACAGCGGGTCGTCGAACAGCTTCGCGAAGTTGTCGAACCCGACCCACGTCGGCGCGTTGACGAAGTCGACCTGCTGGAAGCTCAGCAGCACGCCGCGCACGATGGGGTACCAGGAAAAGAGCGCGAACACCACGAGCGCGGCGCACAGCAGGCCGTACGCGGTGAGGTTTTCCTTGATCTTGCGCTTGAGCCTGGTGCGGCGGCGGTCTTCCTGCGAGACGGCCGGGCGCCCGGCCCGCGACGAGGACGTCGCGGGCCAGGCGAGGAGGCTACTTGACCTGGGCGAGGACACTGTTGACCTTCGACGCGGCGGACGAGAGCTGCTGGTCGATGTTCGCGTTCTGGTCGGTCAGCACCGCCTGCATCACGCTGTCGAGGGCGGCGTAGATCTGCTGCGCGTTCGGCGGCTCGATGCTGCCCTTGATCTTGCTCGTGGTGTCCACGTAGGACTGGAAGTTCTGCGCGGGAACGTTGGCGTACTTGGCCTTCAGCGCCAGCTGCTGCTCGCGGACCGAGCCGGTCCAGACGTCGGGGGTCGGCTCGGCGGGCAGGCCGACCGGCTGCTTGCCGTCGACGTACTGCTGGATGTGCTTCTCGAAGCGGTCCGGGTTGAGGTACTTCCACTGGATCCACTCGAGGCCGGCCTTGATCTTCTCCGGCGAGGCCTTCGGGTTGACCATGTAGCCCTCGCCGCCGAGGAGGGTGCCCTCGCCGCCGGGCATGCCCGCGATGCCGTAGTCCTCGTACTTGCCGTTGAACTGCTTGACCAGCACCGGCACGTTGTCCGGGGCGGCCATGTACATGCCGAGCTGGCCGGAGCCCATCATCCGCTGCACGTCGGTGGCTTCGAGGAGCTGCTTGGCGCCCATGGAGTTGTCGGTCCAGCGCATGTCGTGCAGGTACTGGAGGGCCTTCTTGCCCTTGTCGTTGTCGAAGTCGGCGACCCACTTGTCGCCGTCCTTGCGGGCGATGTCGCCGCCCATCGAGTACAGCCAGCCGGTCAGGTGCCAGCCGCCCTGGTTGTTCTTGCTGTAGTCGGCGTACCCGACGACCCCGTTGCCCAGCGCGGAGATCTTCTTCGCGGCGTCACGGACCTCGTCCCAGGTCTGCGGCGGCTTGTTCGGGTCGAGCCCGGCCTTCTGGAACAGCGGCTTGCTGTAGAGCAGGCCCATCGTGTAGTTCATCGTCGGCAGGCCGTAGAGCTTGCCGCTCGCGTCCCGGAAGTTGTCGAGCAGTTCCGGCTTGATGTCGTTGATGTGCGGGACGCTCTTCGCGGCTTCGGTGATGTCGGCTGCTTGGTGGCGCGCGATGATCTGCGCCGGGTCGGTGAAGTAGACGTAGTAGACGTCTTCCAGCTGGCCGCCGGCGAGCTTCGCCGAGAAGGTCTTCGGGTCCATGAAGCCTTCGTGCGGATCGATGTCGATGTTCGGGTGGGAAGCCTCGAACTCCTTGACGTCCGCGTCGAAGACGCTGCGCTCGAACGGCTGGCTGGTCGGCGGCTGCCCGGTGACCGTGATCTTCACCTTGCCGCCGGTCTGAGCGGCGTTGTCGCCGTCACCGCAGGCGGCCAGGGTCAGCGCCAGGCCGCCCGCGGTGAGCAGGCACAACATCCGGCGGGAGACGGTTCGGGACCAGGGACTGCTCATCTCAAGCCTCTTCTCGGGGTCGCGACGGCTGTCACGTGATTGCGGTCACCATAAAGGGATGGACCAGATCGACGCAATAAGACGACGAGAAGTTGCAAGTTACGAACAGGCTGCGGATGGCTGGTGCCCGACAGGGCGCCGGGCCGTGCCGCGGGCACGAAAAAGTGAGCGACGGGTGCGAAACCCGCCGCTCAGCCGAATGAGGCTTGGGGTGGGGTCAGGTGGTGCGGCGGGCTGTCGAGCCGCGGACCACCAGTTCCGGCGCGAACAGCAGTTCCTCCGCCGCCACCTCGCCGCCGTTGATGCGCTTGACCAGCAGCTCCACCACCGCGCGGCCCATCGCCTCGATCGGCTGGCGGGTGGTCGTCAGGGGCGGGTCGGTGCAGTTCATCAACGCCGAGTCGTCGTAGCCCACCACCGAGATGTCGTCCGGCACCGACAGCCCCTGCCGTCGGGCCGCGCGGACCGCGCCCAGCGCCAGCAGGTCGCTCGCGCACAGCACCGCCGTGGCGCCGCGCGGGTACAGGCGGGCCGCCGCCGCGTGGCCGCCCTCGATGGAAAACATCCCGTGCTCGACCAGCTCGTCCAGCACCGGCAAGCCCAGCTTCGCCGCGTACGACTGGAACGCCGCGAGCTTGCGCTGCGACGGCACGTGGTCCGACGGGCCCAGTACCAGGCCGATCTTCTCGTGCCCCAGCGAACTCAGGTGCCCGACGACCTGCTCCACGGCCACGGCGTCGTCGCACGAAACCTGCGGCAGGCCGAGGTGCTCGACCGCCGCGTTGATCAGGACCGTCGGGAGGCGGCGCTCGACCAGGTGGTGGTAGTGCGAGTGGACCGCGTCCGCCTGCGCGTACAGGCCGCCGGCGAACACCACGCCCGACACCTGCTGCTGCAGGAGCAGCTCGACGTACTCCGCCTCGGACACCCCGCCCGCGGTGCGCGTGCAGAGGACCGGCGTGAAGCCCTGCTGGGCGAGGGCGTTGCCCATGATCTCGGCCAGTGCCGGGAAGATCGGGTTCTGCAGCTCCGGTAGCACCAGCCCGACCAGCCGGGCGCGCTCGCCGCGCAGCTGGGTGGGCCGTTCGTACCCCATCACGTCCAGCGCGGTGAGCACGGCGGCACGGGTGCTGGCGGACACCCCGGACCGGCCGTTGAGCACCCGGCTGACCGTGGCTTCGCTGACCCCGACCTGGCGGGCGACTTCGGCAAGACGACGCGTCATGGGTGAAACTTTACAGCAACCGAGTGCAAAAGTACGACGTGCGGAACCGTGCCGAGCCGGTGATCGACAGTGGCGAAGCGCGCACATCCCGTTCCTAGCTTGGCGATCGTGACCAGCACCCTCGACCGCGGCACCACGACGCGCGGGCTCACCACCCTCTTCGCGCTCGCCCTGGCACTGGCGGCCCACCGCGGCTTCCGGCTGCCGGGCGACTGGGCCGTGACGCTCGAAGCCGTCTCCCTGACCGACGGCTTCCACCGCCGGTTCCTCGTCGGCACCCTGCTCCACCCGCTCGCCCTCGCGACCGGGTACGCGTACTGGGTGTTCGCGGCCGCGGCGTTCGCTGTTCTCGCCGCGGTGCTCGTCGTGGCCGCCGTCGCGTTCGCCCGCGCCCGGCAGCCCGGCCACCGGCTCCTCGTGATCGGCTGGCTGCTCCTGCCGTCCGGCGGCTTCCTCTTCCACGAGGCCGGCTACTTCGACCAGGCCCTCTACCTGCTGCTCTTCGCCGCGCTGTGGCAGCTGCCGCGCCGCCCCGCGGTGGCGTCCGGGCTGCTCACGGCCGCGGTGTTCACCCACGAGATCGCGGCGCTCACCGTGCTACCCGTGTTCGCGCTCGTGCTGCTGCGGCAGTCCTCGGTGCGGAGCACGGCGAAGCTGCTCGTGACCCCGGTCGTGGCGGAACTCGCCGTGCTGATGCTTCCCGCGTCGAGCCCCGGCGCCGTCGGCCGGCTCGAAATGGCGCTCGCCACCGCGGACTTCACCCCGCGAGCCGACGCGCTCGCCCTGTTCGAACGCACCCAGAGCCAGAGCTGGCAGCTGTATTCGGTCACCGCAGTCCTGCTGCACCTGGCCCCGATCCTCGCCGTCGTCGTGGCCGGCGCCCTGCTGCAACGCCTCGACGCGCTCGCTGTCGCGGCCGTGGCGGCACCGGCGTTGCTGGCCTTCGCCGGCTGGGACTGGGCGCGCTGGGGGTTCCTGCTGGTCACCAACCTCGCCGTGGTGCTGTGGCTGAGCCCGGCGCTGCGCCCGCTCCCGTTGCTCGTGACCGCGGTGCTGCTCGCGTACCTGCCGCTGCCGTACTTCGACGCCCGGCACCCGCGCGAGCTGGCCGCGAGTCAGCCGCCCCTGGGCAGCCGCACGGTGAACACGGCGCCGCCGTCGTTGTGCGCCGTGAGCGAGCCGCCGTGCGCCAGCACGTTCTCCCGCGCGATCGCCAGCCCGAGCCCACTGCCGTCGGTCGCCCGACGCGCGTGGTCGCCGCGGGTGAACCGGTCGAACAACACCGGCAGCAGGTCCGCCGGCACCCCCGGGCCGGCGTCGGCGACGCGCACGACGACGTCGTCGCCGGTGCCGTCGAGGGTGACCGTGACCGGCGCGGTCCCGTGCCGGACGGCGTTGCTCAGCAGGTTCGCCACGACGGTGTGCACCCGCCGCGGATCGGCGACGACGGTGACGTCACCGGCGGCCGTCACGGCGGCTTCGACCCCGGTGACCCCGGCGGCGTCGGCGACCAGGTCGGCCAGGTCCACCGGCGCGACCCGCAGGTCGGCCTTCCCGGCGTCGAACCGCGCGATCTCGAGGAGGTCTTCGACGAGCTTCGCGAGCCGCCGGGCCTGCGTGCCGAGGATTTCGGCGGCGCGGGTGCGGGTGGCGGGCTCGGCGTGGTCGAGGGTGTCCACCGTGGCGATCATCGAAGCGAGCGGCGTGCGCAGGTCGTGGGCGACGTCGGCGACGAACCGCTGCTGCTGGCGGTCCTTCGCGTGCAGCTCGTCGATCGACGCGCCGAGCCGCGCGGCCATCGCGTTGAACGACTCGGCGAGCGCGGCGACTTCGTCCCGGCCCGTGACCGGCACCCGTGTTCCCAGCGCGCCCGCGCCGAGTTCGTCCGCCGCCGCGGACAACGCCTTGATCGGACGCCGGATCCGCCGTCCGATCAGCAGCGCGGCCCCGGCCCCGAGCACGCTGACCGCGAGCGCGGTGCGGACGAGCTTCCAGCGCAGTCCGGTCAGGTCGTCGTCGAACTGGCTGAAGTCGAAGAACTGCACGAGGTGGTAGCCGGGGACGGGCAGGTTCGCGTTGACCACGAACACCTTCCGGCCGGTTCCCGGCACCCGCGCGTAGGCGGTCCCGAACCGCTCGGGCCCCCGCTGTTCGAACAGGCCCGCCCGCACGGGCCCCAGCATCGCGAGCTTGTCCGGCACCGGGATGGGCCCGTCGGCGGTCCGCACGACTTCGAGCGGGCCGCCGGGCCGCTCGGTCACCACCGCCCAGTCGGGGTCGAGGCCGATCCGGATGCGGTCGAGCCACCCGTCGGTGCCGACCTTCGAGAACTCCTGGAGCAGCTGCCGGTCGGCGGCCGCGCCGGCCACGGCCGAGACGGCGAACCGGCCCAGTGCCTCGTCCGCCTGCACCTGGTACGCCGAGTACGCCATGACCGCCGTCGCCGTGGTGGTCACCCCGACGATCGCGGCGACGATCCGGGTCCGGAGGCTGACGGCCGGGAGCTTCACTTGGTCACCAGCCGGTAGCCGAGGCCGCGGACCGTGCGCAGCAGCACCGGGTTCGCGGGGTCGTCCTCGACCTTGGCCCGCAGCCGCGCGACGGCCGCGTCGACGATCCGCGAGTCGCCGACGTAGCCGTAGTCCCAGACGCGCTTGAGCAGCACCTGCCGGCTCAGGACCTGGTCGGGGTGCTCGCCGAACTCGACGAGCAGCCGGATTTCGGTGGCGGTGAGCGCCAGTTCCTCGCCGTCGCGGCTGACGCTCATCGCGGCGGGGTCGATCTCCAGCCCGCCGACGCGCAGCACGCCGTTCCCCGGGGCGGTGGCGCGCGCCCGGCGGCCGATCGCCTTGATCCGCGCGTCGAGCACGCGGGGTTCCGCCGGTTTCACCACGTAGTCGTCGGCGCCGCATTCGAGCCCGGCGACGACGTCGATCGGGTCGCCGCGCGCGGTCAGCAGCACGATCGGCAGCCGGCTGCGGGCCCGGATCCGGCGGCAGACCTCGAACCCGTCCATGCCCGGCAGCATGACGTCGAGGAGGACGAACTCGGCGTCGGCCAGCGCGGTGAGCGCGTGCTCGCCGGTGGGGGCGTGGACGACGTCGTGGCCCAGCGCGCGCAAGGCCAGTGAAAGCGCTTCGGCCAGGGCTCGGTCGTCTTCGACGAGCAGCAAACGCGGCACCGGTCCTCCCCTGGACGATCTCCCGGGCGAGGTTAATGCAGGCCGGCCGGCGACCCGGCGGTTCCGTGCGGAACCGTCGAGCCGCCGTGCCGTTTCGTCACACTAGGCGGCGGCCACCTCGAATTCGGCCACCTGACCCGCGGGCCAGCCGGTGTTGCCGGTGAACGTCAGCCGCACGAACCGCTGCGACGTCGCCGTGAAGGAGGCCGACGCCGTGTTGCCGGAAGCCGGGTCGAACGCGTAGCCGCGCGAACCCACCAGCGTCGTGTACGAGCCGCCGTCGGTGCTGCCGGAGATCGTCACCGTCTCCGTCCGCGCGCCCCACGCCGACGACGGCGGCAGGCGAAGCGTCACTTTGTTGATCGACGCCGCGGCGCCCAGGTCCACCGTCAGCGTCTGCGGGAACGCGTTGTTCGCGCTCTCCCAGTAGCTGGCGGTGGTGCCGTCGTTGGCGTTCGACGGCGGGAACCCGCCCTGCGACGCCGACGCGCTGATCGCTTTGCCCTTCGCGATGTTCGTACCGGACTGCGGCGGCTGCGGCGGGCCCGAGTTCGGCGCGGGCCAGGTCGAGCAGTCGCTCCAGGTGCCGGTCCAGCCGCTGTTGCCGGACCCGCCGAACGTCATCTTCGGGATCGACGCCGGGTAGGGGCAGTTGTACGTCCCGGTCACGCCGACGCCGGACGCGCTGAGGTTGCTGATCGACACCGACCCCTGCGTCTGCGACTGCGCCACGAACGTGCCGGCGCCCTGCACCGAAACGCCGTCGATCGTGATGCCCTGGATCTGCTTGCCCTGCCCGTTGCCGTCGATGAACTGGATCGCCTCGTACGGGCTCTGGATCGCGGTGAACCCGGTGACCCGGATCGTCACGCCGGTGATCGCCTGGTCACGCGCGTCGAACCACAGCGCGCCGACGCCGAACTGCCAGTTCGGGTCGAGCGCCCCGGCCCGCAGCGCGGTGTTTGCCGACAGCGTCACCGTGCCGCCGAGCGGCACCGAGTTGAACCGGTTCGCGACCAGGTAGCCGCCGCCGAGCGCGTTGGTGTCCTGGACGAGGTTGCCGCTCACCGTGTTGTTCGAGCCGCCGTACAACGCGATGCCGTTGGCCAGGTTCGGCTGCACGACGGTGTTGTTCAGCAGCGAGTTGCCCGAGTCGGCCTGGCCGTTGGACCACAGCGCGAGGCCGTCGTCGCCGTTGTTGCGCAGGTAGTTGTTGCGCAACGTCGAGTTCGTGACGGCGCCGTCGAAGTTCACGCCGTCGGCCTGGGTGTCGAGGATGCGGTTGTTCTCGATGGTGAGGTTCGAGGACGCGCCGTTCATCAGCCACAGCCCGCACTTGGTGTCCTGGATCCACAACCCGCTGACGACCGAGCCGTTGCCCAGGACGCCGTGGAACGCGTTGTCCGGGCTGCCGTCGTTGCGCTCGGTCACGTCACCGAAGACCGCGAAGTCGTACAGCTTGATGTTGCCGGACGCGCTGCCGTTGTTGAAGATGTTGTTGCCGTGCAACACCGTGTACCACGGGCCCGCGCCGCGGACGGTGGTCTGGTCGATCTGCAGCGCCGAGCCGATCTCGAACCGGCCCTGCGGAATCCACAGCTCCTTACCCTGCGAGCGCGCCGCGGACAAACCGTTGCGGAACGCCTGTGAGTCGTCCGACGAGTCGTTCGCCGTGGCGCCGTAGTCGGTCACCGACAGCGCGGCGGACGGCTTCGTGCCCGCGCCGCCGACCTGCTCGAAGTCGGCGAGGTCGATGGTGGCCTGCCCGACGTCACCGGAGTCGGCCTGCACCCGGACCTTCGCGCCCGCCGCCAGGTTCTGCCCGAGCAGCACGCGGGCGTCGTCGAAGAAGTGGTGCGTCTTCGAGCCCGTGATGAAGCCGGTGTCCACATAGGTGTAGCGCGACGTCACCGGCAGTGCGAGCTTGGACCCGTTGACCGAGACCGAAAGCCGGCCGGACGAACCGTCGGGCAGGTTGTAGTGGACGTTGATCGCGTTGGCCGCCGCGGGCAGCGTGAACTCGACGTACTGGCCGGTCGTGATGCGCACGGCCTGCCGCCCGGAGGCTTCCGAGGCGATGCTGCCTTGCGTGTAGTCGGGGCCGATTGCCGAGCCGTTCGTCGCCGAACATTCGGCTTCGACGGTCCGGAACGGCACGCTCGCGCCGCCGGAAGCGGTCGTCGGGCAGGTGGCCGCGGCGGCGGGGGTGGCGCCGGAAAGCACGGTCAGGCCGGACGCGGCGAGCGCCACGGCGAGGAGAGCCGGAATGCGGGACATCGTCAGCACCTCTCAGGACGAATAGGCTTCGAGTTCGGACAGCTGCCCGGCGGGCCAGCCGGTGTTGCCGGTGAAGGTCAGGCGCAGGGTGCGCGCCGACGTCGCCGGGAAGGTGATGGTCGCGGTGTTGCCCGAGGCGGGGTTGAACGTGTAGCCCGCGGCGGCCTTGACGCCATCGACCGAGATCGTCTGCGTGCGCGTGCCCCACGCCGAGGACGGCGGCAGCTTCAGCACCAGCCGCGAAACGCCGACGGTGGCACCGAAGTCGACGGTCAGCGTCTGCGGGAACGCGTTGTTCGCGCTCTCCCAGTAGGAGTTCGCGTCGCCGTCGACGGCGTTGGCCGGCGGGAAGCCGCCCTGCGAGCCGGAAGCGGTGACGCTCTTGTGCAGCGCCAGGTTCCCGCCCGGCTGGGTCGGCGTCGTGGTGGTGGTCGGCGGGGTCGTGGTCGGCGGCGGGGTGGTCGTCGTGCCGCCGTTGTCCGAGCCGTACACCGGCGTCGGCCACGAGCCGCAGAACGTCGTCGTCCAGCCCGAGTTCCCGCCCTGGTCGGCCAGGCCCGCCATCGCGTCCGGGCCCATGCAGTTGTAGACGCCGGCCCGGCCGACCCCGGTCGCGACGACGTTCTTCACCGACCCGGCCGGCTTGGCCTGGATCTGCCAGGCGAACGTGCCGGCCCCGGTGATCCGGACGTTCGTGAAGTGCACGTCGGTGGTGGCGCTGTCGATGAACTGGATGGCCTCGTAGTTGTTGTCCTGCAGGTCGAGGTCGGTGACGTCGACGCGGCCGGTGATGGCCGAGTCGCGGCCGTCGAACCACAGCGCACCCACGCCGAACTGCCAGTTCGAGTCGAGCACGCCGGTGCGGATCGCGGTGTTGCGCGCGACCGTCGTCGTCCCCGAGAGCGGCACCGCGCTGAACCGGTTGGCGATGTGGAGGCCGCCGCCCTGGTCCTGGTTGTCCGCCACCACGTTGTCGGACACGGTGTTGTCGTGCCCGCCGTAGATCGCGATGTTGTTGGCGAGGATCGGCAGCAGCACGGTGTTGAAAGAGAACGTGTTGTGGTGGTCGGCGTCGTGCTCGGACCACATCGCGAGGCCGTCGTCGCCGGTGTTGCGCAGGAAGTTGTTCGTCACGGTCACGTTGCTGATGCCCTGGTGCAGGTTCAGCCCGTCGGCGGTCTGGTCGAGGATCCGGTTGCCGGACACGGTGAGCCCGTCGAACGGGCCGTCCAGCCACAGCCCGACCTTCGTGTGCTGCAGCCACAGGTTCTGCACGACCGAGCCGCCGCCCAGCGCACCGCCGACGGCGTTGGACTGGTCGCAGTCGACGCGGGCGTCGACCTGGCCGATGATCGCGAAGTCGTAGAGCTTCACGGCGCTGCTCGTACCGGGCACGGCCGCGTTGCCGGGGTAGGTCGACGTCCCGCAGCTCGCCGGTTCGCCCTTGCCGAAGATCCCGGCGCGCGGGCCGGTGAGCACCGAGTACCACGGCCCGGCGCCGCGGATCGTCACCTGGTCGACGGTGACGTGGTGGCCGAGGGTGAAGGTGCCGGACGGGATCCAGACCTCCTTGCCCTGGCTCTTCGCCGCGGCCACGGCGGAGTCGAACGCGCCGGCGTCGTCGCTCGTGTCGCCCGCGGTGGCGCCGTAATCGGTGACGGACACCGAGTTCGCCGGCCGCGTCGCCGCGGCGCCGACCTGTTCGAAGTCCGCGAGGTCGATCGTCGCCGGGGTGACGTCGCCCGCGTCGACCTGCAGCTTGATCTTGGTGCCGGCCGGGTACGACGTGCCGAGCAGCGCGCGGGTTTCGTCGTAGAAGTGGTGCGCGTGCCCGTCACCCGGGTTGTTGGTGAACGGGTAGGAGCCGTAGTACCAGGCCCACTTCGACGTCAGCGCGATGTCCCGGTTGTGGGTGCCGCCGACGTAGAGCGAGATCGTCCCGTTCGCGGCATCCGGGACGCTGTAGCGGAAATCGATCGAATTGGCCGGCGCGGTGAGCGTGAACTCGACGTACTGGCCCTGGCCGGAGAGCGTGACCGCCTTCCGGCCGGACGCTTCGCCGGCGAGCGTGCCGGCGGCGCGGTTCGGGCCGATGACCGACCCGTTCGTCGCGGCGTTTTCGGCTTCCTGTTCGAGGAAGGGAACGGTGGCACCGCGGCCGGCGGCGAGCGCCGTGCTTTCCGCGGGTGCGGCGGCGATGGTGAGCCCGGCGGCGGCGATCACGGCGGCGGCTAGCGCGCCGTACCGCGCTGTGAAAGCACTTTTGGGCGCGCTGAAGACAGAGCTGAGGGACATGGGCGGCACTGGCCTTTCCGCAGCAGGTGGGGACCTCTGTGACCGGGATCATACGAATCCTGGACAAGAAATCGCAATAGTTGAACGAACTTACGCAAGTTTGCGACAGGAAGTGACGACTGCGCCGGATGCCCGACGTTCGGTTGCACCCCGCGGAGCAACGCCCCCGACGTCGGGCCGCGCTGATAGTTTCTGGGCATGAGCCAGCGACGTGCCGACGGCAGCGCAGGGGACGCGGATTACGGCGCGATCGGTGGCGTGTACACCGATTACCGCAAGCCGGACCCCCGGATCGGCCAGTACCTCCTCGACGCGCTGGGCGACGCGCGGACCGTGCTCAACGTCGGTGCGGGCGCCGGGGCGTACGAGCCGGAAGACCGGGAAGTGACCGCGGTCGAGCCGTCGGCGTCGATGCGCGCGCAGCGGCCGCCGGGCCTGCCGCCCGCGGTGGACGCCGTCGCCGAAAAGCTGCCGTTCCCGGACCGCGCGTTCGAAGGCGCGATGAGCACGTTCAGCGTGCACCAGTGGAACGACCTCTGGGCCGGGCTGAAGGAGGTGCGCCGCGTGACCCGCGGCCCGGTCGCCGTCCTGACGTGCGACCCGGCCCTGCTGCGGCGGTTCTGGCTGCTCGACTACGCGCCCGAGGTGATCGAAACCGAGGCCCGGCGCTACCCGTCGGTCGACGACATCGCCGACGGGCTGGGCGGGCACACGTCGATCATCGGCGTGCCCATCCCGAGCGACTGCACCGACGGCTTCAACGAGGCCTACTACGCGCGGCCCGAACGGCTGCTGGACCCGGGCGCGCGGCTGTCGTGCTCGGCGTGGAGCTTCGTCGACGACCGCGTGCACCACCGCTTCGCCGCGGAACTGCAGCACGACCTCGACGACGGCACCTGGGACCGCCGCTACGGCAAGCTTCGCGAGCAGCCGACGTTCGACGGTTCGCTGGTGCTCGTCGTCTCGGACCCGACGGCATGACGCCACCGCCGTTCGACCCGGAGCTCGCGCCGATCGTCGAAGCGCTCCGGGCCCTGCGCCCGCCGCTGGCTTCGCCGGCCGACATCCCGGGCCGCCGCGAGCTGAACGCCGTGGAGCACAAGACCGTGGCGGAGCTGGCGGCCGCGTACCCGGCGTACCGCGTCTCGGAGGAGCACGCGGGCGACGTCCCGCTGCTGGTGCTGGCGCCGGCTGCGAGCGCGGGCGTCCTGTACTACGTCCACGGCGGCGGCACGATCGTGGGCAGCCACCTCGGCTCGGACGTGCCGAACCTGCTGGACTGGGCGGGCGAAGCGAACCTGACCGTCGTCTCCCCGGGGTACCGGCTGGCGCCGGAGCACCCGTACCCGGCGCCGGTCGAGGACTGCTACGCCGGACTCCGCTGGACCGCCGAGAACGTCCCGGGCCGGTTGGTCGCCGGCGGCATCAGCGCGGGCGGCGGCCTCGCGGCGGCGACGGCGCTGCTGGCCCGCGACCGCGGCGGCCCGGCGCTGGCCGGCCAGCTGCTGCTCTGCCCGATGCTGGACGACCGCAACGACACGCCGTCGGCGATCGACCTCGACGGCCGCGGTCTGTGGGACCGCACGGCGAACAACGTCGGCTGGACGGCCTACCTCGGCGACCGCCGCGGCACCGCCGACGTCCCGCCGTACGCGGCCGCGGCCCGCGCCGAGGACCTGTCCGGCCTGCCCCCGGCGTTCCTGGACGTCGGCACGGCGGAGACGTTCCGCGACGAGGTGGTGGCGTACGCGTCCCGCCTCTGGCAGGCGGGCGGCGAGGCCGAGCTCCACGTGTGGCCGGGCGGCTTCCACGGCTTCGCCTCGTTGGCCCCGAAGGCGGCGATCAGCCGGGCGGCCCGAGCCGCCCGGCTGACCTGGCTGCACCGCCTACTCGGCCAGTAGCTCCTGCAGCTCCCGCACCGCGACCGCCAGTTCGCCGGCGAAGCGGTGCATCTCCGCCGACACGTGCTTCGGGGTGCTCAGGTAGATGTTCCAGCGGTCCGGCAGCAGCACGTACGCGATGCCGATGCACTGCGGGCTCGTCGAGCCGAACCCGAAGTACTGGATGTTGACCGACGGCGCCGAGCTCGTGCTCAGGTAGTCGTCGCGGGTCTTCAGCCAGCCCGGTGAGGAGTACAGCGCCGGCTCCGAGGTGTCCCCGCGCCGTTTCCCGATCAGCTGCAGCTCCCACAGGTGCTGCTCGGGCGCGTCCCCGGCCTGGCACTCCTTCGCACGCGCGACGTGCTTGGCCGCCGCCGCGCGGAACGCCGAGCGCTTCTCCTCGGCGGACGCGGCCGGGTCGGTCAGGACGTCGGCGAAGCGCACCACCTCCGGCGTGACGACCCGCATCGCCTCGGTGCGGCCGTTGCGGAACTGCCGGGTGGCGATCGACTCGTACGTCGCCCCCGTCAGGCCCTTCGCGCGGCGGTGCGCCAGCTGGTACGCCATCTGCGCGAACGCGTCCGGCGACATCCCGAGCTCCTTGGCCCGGTCGGCCCCGAAGCCGAACGACACCGTCTGCGTCGCCGTGGCGTCCGCGTACGCCCGGAAGGCGATCCCGGCCGCCAGCGCGTCTTCGCGGAGGGAGTCGGTCAGCGTGAAGTCGACCGGCTCGTAACCGGGGACGCCCGAAGCCGGCTCCCGCTCCGCCCGCGAACCGCTCAGCAGCGCGTCGGTGAAGCCGAGGATCGTGGTGCCGTCGAGTTCGCAGTGCTCGACGTTGATCCCCGCGGTGCCGTCCTCGAAGACGATCAGCGACACGGCCTTGTCGTACCAGCGGTTGTCGCCGTACAGCAGCCGGTCACTCGCCTCCAGCGTGTCCGACGGCGCGAAATCGTCCAGGCACAGGCAGAACAACGCGGTCTCGATCGTCTCCAGCGCGGCCGCGTTGCCCGCGTCGAGCAACGCGGTCCGCGAATCCGCCCAGTCCGCACGCGCCTTCGTGGTGAAGTGCCCGGGAGGAACTTCGGCCACGTGGTCGTCCTTGAGGATCGCCCGCAGCGTTTCCGCCAGCTGCGCCGGCGAGTACGGGCGGCCGTCCCCGCCGATGACCTCCATCCGGAACGGGGTGTCGTGGTGGAACACGACGATGTGCCGCTCCCGCGAAGGTCCTTCCCAGCCTTCGCGGTACGGCGTGCGCGCGGTGTCCAGCACCTGGCCCGGGATGCGCGTCGCCGAGAACAGGTACTTGTGCTGCACCATCGACTGCGGTGTGCCGCGCAGCAGCACCGGCGGCACCTGCTCCTCGTCGAGCTTCAGCTTGTAGTCCACGGCGGACGCGGTCAGCTCGGCCGCGCGCTCCACCTGGCCCAGCGGGGAGTCCTGGAACAGGAAGAAGAAGTTGGCGTTGAGCGCGATCCGGTCGCGGCGGCCGAGGTAGCGGTACGGCCAGAACGTGTCGAGCCAGCTGTGCACGCCGGGGGACCGGTCGTACTCCTCGAGCGCGGCCTGCAGCTCGTGCGCCGGGCTGCCCGGCGCCAGGAACTCCGCGACGGCCGCTTCGGTCTCCGCGAGTTCGTCCGGGGTCAGCAGCGGGGCGCACCACTCGAGGAAGCGGCGGCCGCTGTCCTCCAGCGTGGGCACGGGGACGCGGGGGAGCCGCTCCTCGTTGCCGAAGGTGCGGGTGGACCAGTCCGGACTGCTCACGATCATCCTTCTTCGCGGGGTTCGAGCGCGGCGGCCAGTGCGGCCGCGCCTTCGGGACGGGAAACGAACAACCGGGCGTAGAGCCACCCTTCGGACTCGAGCCCGGCGGGGTCGACGCCGGCGGCGTCGAGGGTGTCGAGGATCTGCGTCTGCTCCTCGGCGGAGGCGAACCGCCGCTGCCGGAACACCCCGCCGACCTCGGCGGTCTCGTAGCCCAGCTCGGCCAGGCTCTCGGCGACCGGGTCGTAGGAGAACATCCGCAGCACGAAGTGCGCCATCCACGGCCGCGCGCCGCGCGCGATCCGCGAGATCGTCTTCTCGGTGACGTAGCCGACGCAGCCGGTGGAGATCACGAGGTCGACGTCGTCGAGGAGCTTCCGCTGCGTGCTGTCCGGGTCTTCGCGCTCGAGGTCGGCGTGGATCGCCTCGTCGAGGAACCCGGTGGAAAGCGCGTACTCGAGCGCGGGCGCCGACGCGTCGAGACCGTAGAACCGCGCGCCGCCGTCGCCGACGATCCGGGCCCGGTCCGCCTCGATCAGCGACGCGTGGTCCAGCGCGGTCACGGCCGGGTCGGTGTAGTGGGCGAAGAGGTCGTCCATCGTGGCGTCACACCGCCGGAGCGCCGCGCTGACGCCGTAGGAGCAGCCGACGTCGAGCACGGTCGGGCGCTCCGCGGGGTGTTCGGCGATCAGCTTCGCGAAGTACGGCTTCGCGAGCTGGGGGATGCGGTAATCGACGCGCCGCAGCGTCCCGAAGAACGGGCGCGGGTCGGGCGCGGTGTAGATGTGGTCGAACGAGATCTTGCCGGTCGAGTCGAAGGCCACGGGCCAGGCTCCTGATCTCTCAGTCGAGCAGTTCGTCGCCGCGAACGGCGCTCCCGGTGAGGTGCGCGGGCAGGGTCCGGCCGAACAGCTGCCTGGTCCGCTCCGCGCTGCCGATCACCCCCGGTCGCTCGCTGTAGGCGAAGATCGCGGAATGCCGCGCGATCGCGCCCTCCACCGTACTGACCCGGTGCAAGGCGAAGCGCCCTTTGAACAATTGGAGGTCGCCCGGGCGGAGCTCCAGCCGCCGCACCAGGCGGGTGTCACCGGCCAGGACCGCCCGCACCGCGGGGAAGTTTTCGTCGACGGTGGACCGGATGTCCGGGCAGAACTCGAAGGTGCCGCCCGCGTCCGGGACCTGCGTCAGCATGCTGACGGTGTAGGCGTTCGTGTCGAAGTGCCACGGGTGCGCGCGGCCGGGCGCGATCACGTTGATCGTCAGCCCGGCCAGCGGGTCGGCCAGCTCGTGCAGTTCCGGCAGGCCGAAGCAGTCGGCGACGAACCGCTGGAACAGCGGGCTGGTGTAGAGCCGGTCGATGATCGACGACGCGGGGATCCGGTCACGGGCGACGAAGGCGTTGCCGCGTTCCATGATCGTCCGGCCGGGGTGGTCCGCCGGCAGCGGTTCGCCGATCGCGGTGTTGTAGGCGTTGACCTTTTCGATCTTCGTGTACGCGTGCGGTTCGAGTTCGGCGCACTCGGTGCGCAGGACTTCCCGCAGTTCCGGCCGGACGAAGTCGGCCAGCACGCTGCAGCCGGCTTCGGCCAGGTCCGCGCGCGTGCGCTCGACGATTTCCCGCCAGGCGGCGCTTCCCGGATCGGTGAGGGGGTAGCGCTCGGTGTCGACCATGCCCAGTGTGTCCACGGAGGTGCTCATCGAAGTCCTTCCGGCAGGTGAAGCTTCGGTGCTTGCCCTGGTCGTGAAGGAAAGAGTTAGCACAGATCCCAGGCGGTCACCCGGGGGTTTGTGAGCGGTGACACAAGGTCATCAGCCGCCGATTTCGGTGGCCCACGAACTGAGCGTGACGGTGTCCGTGGTGCCCAGATCGGTGTCGAGGGGCTGCTTTTGCTCAGGTTCGCCAGGGACCGGGACCACCGAGATCGCCGCGCCCGTGCGCGTGTCGCCGGAAGTGACGGTGGCCGACCAGGCGAGCACGGCCACCACCTTCGCGCCCGGTTGGACGGTCAGGTCCTGCGGCCCGAGGTCGCGCGCGAAGTACGAAGTGCCGTGCTCGACCTTGACGTCCAGGGCCGTTCCGTCACCCGCCAGCACCTTCAGGTCCGGGTAGCCGGTGACCTTCCGCGGCGCGGTGTCCCGGTTGGTCAGCGTCAGCACGCTCGCGCGGTGCCCCAGCCCGGCTTCGACCGGTCCGACCGAAAGGGACAGCCCGCTCGACGGCGGCGGCGCGTACGTCGGGCTCGGGCTCGGCGTCACTGTGGGCACCGGAGCGGGCGGCGGCGGACTGGCGCAGCCGGCCAGGAGCGCGAGGACGAAAAGCGGCACGATGCGAGAAACCCCCATGCGCCGGAACGATAGCGGGCGCCGGTCACCCGGCGCCCGCCACCTCACGGGGTCAGCAGCGGCAGCAGCGGCTTGCGCACCGCCGTCGCCACCCCGTCCGAAGCCTCCGCCGCGGCGAGCCGCTCGGCCGAGGGGCGGCCGTAGCCCGTGGTGCGCTGCACCAGCGGGCGGCCCAGTGGTTCGACCAGCTCGCGCATGTCGCTGATCGTCTTGTACGAACCGTTCGACGCGCCGGCCATCCGGCTGATCGTCTCCTCCATCAGCGTGCCGCCGATGTCGTTGACACCGCCCCGCAGCACCGCGCGGCTGCCCTCGGTGCCGAGCTTCACCCAGGAGCTCTGGATGTTGTCGATCATGCCGTGCAGCAGCAGCCGGGACAGTGCGTGCACCGCCCGGTTCTCGTTCTGCGTCGCGCCCGGGCGGGCCAGCCCGGCGAGGTAGATCGGCGAGCTCTGGTGGATGAACGGCAGCAGCACGAACTCGCTGAACCCGCGCTTGCCGTGCTTCTCCAGGCCTTCGCGCTGCAGCCGCGCGAGCAGCTTGAGGTGCGCGACCCAGTGCGCCGGCGTGTCGACGTGGCCGTACATCATCGTCGACGTCGTCGGCAGCCCGACTTCGTGCGCGGTCGTGACGACCTTGATCCACTCCGACGTCGGCAGCTTGCCCTTGGTGAGCACCCAGCGGACGTCGTCGTCGAGGATCTCCGCCGCCGTGCCCGGCAGCGAGTCCACGCCGGACTCCTTCGCCGCGATCAGCCAGTCGCGAAGGGACAGGTTGGTCCGCGAAGCGCCGTTCACGACCTCCATCGGGCTGTAGGAGTGCAGGTGGATGTCCGGCTGACGGCGCTTGACCTCGGCCGCGAGGTCGAAGTACGCGGTGCCGGGCAGGTCCGGGTGGATGCCGCCCTGCATGCAGATCTCGGTCGCGCCCGCGGCCCACGCCTCGTCGACGCGGTCGCCGACCTGCTCCAGCGAGAGCGTGTACGCGTCGGCGTCGGTGCGACGCTGGGCGAAGGCGCAGAAGCGGCAGCCCGTGTAGCAGACGTTCGTGAAGTTGATGTTCCGCGTGACGACGAAGGTGACGTCGTCACCGACCGTCTCCCGCCGCAGGTCGTCGGCGAGCTTCGTGAACGCGTCCAGTTCCTTGCCTTCGGCCGACAGCAGCGCGAGCGCGGCGTCGTCGGAGAGCCCGGCCGGGTCCTTTTCCGCACTGCGCAAGGCTTCCAGGACGGTGGAGTCGAACTTCTGCGGCCCGGTCTTGATCCGGTCGCCGATCTCCTTCCAGTCCCCGTAGACGGAGTCGAAGTCGCTGCGGCGGTCTTCGGTGCGGCCGGTGGTGTCGATCTCGGTGTGCAGGTCGGTGCGCCCGGACTCCTGCCAGCCGCCGTCCGGCTCCTGCCACGGGATGCCGACCGGCATGGCGCCTTCGCGGGCCATCCCGGTTTCGTGGTCGACGAGCGCGGCGACGTGCCGCGTGATCCGCGGGTCCAGCCACGGCTCGCCGGCCTTGACGTACTCCGGGTAGATGGTGAGCCGTTCCTTGAGGTCGAAGCCGGCCTTCTCGGTGCGCCGGGCGAGCTCGTCGATCTGCGGCCACGCGCGTTCCGGGTTGACGTGGTCCGGGGTCAGCGGCGAGACGCCGCCCCAGTCGTCGATGCCGGCGCGGATCATCAGGTCGTACTGGCTGCCGATCAGGTTCGGCGGCGCCTGGATGCGCATCTTCGGGCCGAGCACCAGCCGCGCGACCGCGATGTTCGCGGCCAGCTCTTCGAGGTCGGCGTCCGGGGTCGCGCGCATCTTCGTGTCCGGTTTGGCCCGGAAGTTCTGCACGATGACTTCCTGGATGCCGCCGTAGGTCTTGGCGACCTTGCGGATCTCGAACAGCGCGTCCGCGCGCTCCTCGAACGTCTCTCCGATGCCGATGAGGACACCGGTGGTGAACGGGACGCTGCTGCGCCCGGCGTCTTCGAGCACCCGCAGCCGGACGGCCGGATCCTTGTCCGGGGAGCCGTAGTGCGGGCCGCCCTTCTCGCTCCACAGCCGGGTCGCGGTCGTCTCGAGCATCATGCCCATCGACGGCGCGACCGGCTTGAGCCGCTGGAAGTCCTGCCAGGTCAGCACGCCCGGGTTGAGGTGCGGCAGCAGGCCGGTCTCTTCGAGGACGCGGATGGCCATCGCGCGGACGTAGCTGAGCGTGTCGTCGTAGCCGTGCGCGTCCAGCCAGTCGCGGGCGGCCTTCCAGCGGTCCTCGGGGCGGTCGCCGAGGGTGAAGAGGGCCTCCTTGCAGCCCATCTCCGCGCCCTTGCGGGCGATGTCGAGGACCTCGTCGGGCGAGAGGAACGGCGATTCGAGCCGGCCCGGCACCGTGACGAACGTGCAGTAGCCGCAGCGGTCGCGGCACAGCCGGGTCAGCGGGATGAACACCTTGCGGCTGTAGGTGATGATGCCGGCGCGCCCGGCTTCGGCCAGGCCGGCGTCGCGGATGCGCGACGCGTACTCGGAAAGCTTCCCCAGGTCTTCGCCGCGGGCGTGCAGCAGGACGGCCGCCTCGGCTACGTCGAGTGTCTTCCCGTCACGCGCCCGGGCGAGCGCGCGGCGCATCGCGGAGGCGGTCGGGGTGGTGGCGTCGGGTTCGGGTCCCATTCCACCCACGCTAGGACCGTCCTCGCGCGACCAGCCAGTGTGCGTTCCGCACCTGGCTCACCCGATCGAAGCACGTGATCGTCGTCGCAGGTCAGCGCGCCGGGCGGGTTGTCGATCACCGGCCGGAGGTGTATTACCTAAAGGGTGGCATCTGTGGTCGGCAAGAAGATCGGCGGCCGGACGTACTACTACCTGGCGGAGTCCGCCCGCGTCGACGGCAAGCCCCGGGTGGTCACCCAGCGCTACCTCGGCACGGCCGACGAGATCGCCCGGGCCGTCCCGGGCGGCGAACCGGCCGCGGCTTCGCACCGGACGTACGGCGACGTCGCGGCGGTGTGGGCGACGCTGTCCCGGCTGGACTTCGTCCGCCGCGTCGACGACGTCGTGCGGTCGAAACCCTCGCTGGGGCTGAGCCTCGCGGTCGCGGTGCTGCACCGCGCGACCGCGCCGGAGACGCCGATCGGGCAGTGGTGGGCGGCGAGCCCGGCCGCGGACCTGGTCCAGTTGTCCACAGTGGATGGTCTGTGGCGGGCGCTCGAACGCCTGACCCCGCAGCGGATCGCGGGCATCGAGGAGACCGTTTCCACCGCCGTCCTCGAGACGCTCGACGACCACGAGGCTCTCGCCGTCGACGTCCCGCAGTTCGCCGTGTTCGCCCCCGCGGACTGCACGCTGCCCTCGGCCTGCCGCGAGGTGCTCGCTGGCGTGGGGCTGCGCGTCACCCGCGACGGCGCCATCCCGCTGGCCTCGCGGCTGTACCGCCGCGACAACGCCCCGACGTTCGCCGCGCTGACCGGCGAGCTGGGCCCGGCGACGCTGGTCTTCCACGCCGGGCAGGCCGCGCAGCTCGACCTCGGTTCCCGCAGCGGGTTCGTCGGCTCGCTGCCGCTGACCGACCACCCGGAACTGCTGACGCAGCCCGCGTCCGCCCGCAAGCGCGTCGACCCCGAGCGGTTCGCCGGGCTTACCGCACTGGACACGCACGCGGTGGTCGACGGGGTCCGCCGCCGGGTGATCCTGACCCACTCGGCGACCCTGCACGCGGCCCAGTCCCGGGCGTTCGCCGACGAGCTGGCCACCACCACCCGCGAGCTGGACGGCCTGGCCGCGGCGCTGGCCGCCGGCACCCACCGCGGCGACCGCGCGCAGGTGCACGCCGAAATCGGCCGGGTCACGCGGGGCCGGCGCATCGAACGCGTCCTCACCGCCGTGCTCAGCGGCACCCGGCCCGGCGAGATCCGGGTGGAACGGCGGATCGACGCCGCCGCCCTGGCCCGGCTGGACGACGAGTTCTTCGGCAAGCAGGTGCTGGTCACCGACCGGGACTGGCCGGTCGGCGACGTCGTCACGGCCTACCGCGCCCGCACTCACCTGGAGTCGACGTTCCGCTGGCTGACCGGGCCCGCGCTCACCGGCCCGACCCCGCGCTGGGAGTGGACGCGCGCGCGGATCGCGGCCCACGGCCTGGTGTCGGTGCTGGCGGCGATGGTGACCCACCTGATGCGCCGGGAGGCGGACCGGGCGGGCATGAACCTGTCGGTCCGGGAGCTGCTCGACCGGCTGGCCGGCATCGGCGAGCTGACGCTGCGCTACCCGTCCACCGGCGGGCGGCCACGCGCGAAGCGCCTGCTGACCGAGCTGGACCCGGAGCAGCAGGCGCTGGCCGACCTCTTTCAGCTCTCGCGGTAGATCTGCAGCGCGGAGAAGCTCTGCACCACCGGCATCAGCTCGATGACGTTGATGTTCACGTGCGCAGGCTGGCCGGCCGCCCAGAAGACGGACTCGGCGACGTCCTCCGCGGTCAGCGGCGTGGTGCCCTCGTACACCTTGCCGGCCTTGGCCGCGTCGCCGTCGAAGCGGACCTTCGAGAAGTCCGTGCCGCCGACCATGCCGGGCTCGACGTTCGTCACGCGGACGCCGGTGCCGTGCAGGTCGCTGCGCAGGTTGAGGCTGAACTGGTGGACGAACGCCTTGGTCGCGCCGTAGACGTTGCCGCCGGGGTAGGGGTAGGTGCCGGCGATCGAGCCGATGTTGATCACGTGGCCGCGGCCGCGCTCGACCATCCCGGGCAGCACCGCGCGCGTGACGTGCGTGAGGCCGCGGACGTTGGTCGCGATCATCTGGTCCCAGTCCTCGAGGTGGGCCTGGTGGGCGGGCTCGAGGCCCTTCGCCAGGCCGGCGTTGTTGACCAGGACGTCGATCTCCCGCCAGTCCTCCGGGAGCTGCTCGACGACGGTCTTCACGGCCTCGGGGTCGCTGACGTCGAGGGGCACCGGCAGGACGGCGTCGCCGAGCTCGCCGGCGAGCTTCTCGAGCTTGTCCCCGCTGCGGGCGACGGCGATCACGCGGGCGCCCTCGGCGACGAACCGGCGCGCGATGGCGGCACCGAAGCCGGCGCTCGCGCCGGTCACGAACACGGTCTGCTGGGTCATGGGGTGAACCTTTTTCCGGTCAGGAACGCACTGAGGGCGTCGTCGAACTCGGTCTCGCGCTCCAGGTTAGGCAGGTGGCCCGCGCCTTCGATCACCACCAGGGTCGAATCCGCCACCTCCCGGTGGATGAGCTCGGCGTCGGCGACGGGGGTGAACTCGTCCTCGCTGCCGACGACGACCAGGGTGGGGACTCCTACATGGGTGAGCGTCGGCGTGTAGTCGGGGCGCTCGGCACGTCCGCGCAGCGCGGCCGCGGCTCCTCCCGCGGGAGCGTCGCGCATCATCCGCCGGACGTGCGCTTCGACGTCCGGCCTGGTCGCGCGGGTCCGCTTCGAGATCATCTTGGGGAGGAGCTCGTCGGCGTAGGCGGCCATCCCCTCTTCGAGGATCCTCGCGGCGGTGTCGATGCGCGCCTGCTTGACCTCGGGGGTGTCGAGGCCGGCGAAGGTGTCGGCCAAGAGGAGGGCCTCGACCCGGTCGGGGTGGTCCTCGACGAGCTGCATGACGATCTGGCCGCCCATGGAGAGGCCGCCGAGCACGAAGCGGTCCAGCCCGAGGTGGTCGGCCAGCTCGACGAGGTCGTCCGCGAAGACGTCGAGGCCGGTCTTGGTGCCGGTGGTCCCGCTGGTCTTGCTCTCGCCGTAGCCGCGGAGGTCGGGGGTCACGACCCGGTGGCCCCGCTCGGCCAGGTACTCCGCTTGGGGCCGCCACAGGGAGCGGTCGAAGGGGTGGCCGTGGACCAGCAGGACCGGACGGCCGTCCCGCGGGCCGAGGTCGTCGTGCGCGAGGTTCATGCGGCCGACGCTAAGCGGAGCACTGGCGCGGTGCAATACGGTGCAATGTACTCGGAGCAATGTTTTTCCCTGGCGCTCGCGGGCGGTTCGGGGCAGACTGGGCCGCGGACGGGGTCCGTCACGGGGTCTGACCTGCGCTGATCTTGTTAAGGGACCCCCCTGTTTCGGGCCCTTTCGGGGCATGTAAAGTTCTCCAAGTCGCCAGGGAAACCGGGTGGCCACCGGGACACGAACCAAGCTCTCGCGGAAAGCGATTGAGTGGGTGTCCCACCAAAAA